>NZ_MAYS01000001.1 GCF_001756855.1 Candidatus Erwinia dacicola
TATCCGTAGCCCGCTGCCCGTAGCGGATATCCGCTACAAGCCTCGCGCACCCAGACCCTGCAAGCTTGACCCGTTCAAGCCCTATATCCTTGAGCGCGTGGCCGCTGCCAGGCCCCAGTGGATCCCCGCCAGTGTACTGCTGCGTGAGCTCCGTCAGCGTGGTGACGAGGGCGGGTACAGCATGCTGACCGCTTTCCTGCACCCCATGAAGCAGCCCATTACTGAAGAGGTAACGCGCTTCGAGACCGAACCTGGCTTTCAGATGCAGGTTGATTTCACCATCATCAGGCTCGGTCATAACCCACTGCTGGCCTTCGTCGCCACGCTGGGCTGGAGCCGCGCGACTTTCGTTAAGTTTGACAGCAACCAGGACTCCGCTGCCTGGTGTGACGGCATTGAGTCTGCGCTCAGGTTCTTCGGCGGGACGCCGCATCAACTGCTGTTCGACAACGCCAAGGCCATCATCATTGAGCGCGATATCTACGGCCCCGGCAAGCATCGCTGGAACCCACAGTTGATGCACGTTGCCGAGAAGTATGCTTTTACCCCCAAGGTCTGCCGCCCCTATCGCGCCAAGACCAAGGGCAAGGTTGAGCGGTTTAACCATTACCTCAAGAACAGCTTTATCGTGCCCCTTACCGCGACTTTCCGGCAGGCCGGGCTGGTACTGGATGTTCCCGCTGCCAACGCTCGCATTGGCGAGTGGCTGGTCACTGGCGCGAACACGCGAGTGCATGGCACCACAGGCGTAGCGCCTGAGCAGCGCATGCCGCGCGAACGCGCCGCATTATTGCCGTTACCGAAGGTGACGTTGGCATTGCCTGCACCTGTCCCAGTGCTCAGCCAGCGTCCGGTGCCGAGCGAGAGCCTGCAACATCCTCTGGCAACGTACCAGGCCTTGCTCGAGGTGCCAGCATGAACCTTCAGCATGCTCGTATTGCCGCGCTCTGCGAACAACTCAAGCTCGACCGTCTGCCGGCAGAGTGGCCCAGTGTGGCACAGGCGACCATCGACAACAGCGGCACACATGCCGACTTCCTGGAAGCCGTTTTGCAGCTCCAGCATGATGGCCAGAACGAACGGCGTCGCCAGACCATTTTGCGGTTATCAGGCCTGCCGGTGATAAAAACACTGGCGCAGTTCGATTACGCCTATGCCAGCGGCGTTCCACGAAGCCAGATCCAGGAGCTGGCAGGTCTGGCATTTATCGAACGTCAGGAGAACGTTGTCCTGCTAGGGCCTTCAGGCGTCGGCAAAACGCACCTGGCGACCGCCATTGGCTATAAAGCCGCGATGGCGGGGTTAAGCATCCGGTTCATTACCGCCGCCGACATGATGCTGCAACTGATGGCGTCACACCGTCAGGGTGACCTGAAGGGCTACCTGAACCGCGTTGTAGGTAAGCCTAAGCTGTTGATCATTGACGAAGTGGGCTATCTGCCGTTCGGTAAAATGGAGGCGAACCTGTTCTTTCAGGTCGTTGCTAAACGCTATGAGTCAGGCAGCGTGATCCTGACCAGCAACCTGCCGTTTACGCAGTGGTCCGGAACGTTTGGTGATGACGAAACGCTGACGGCAGCGATGCTGGATCGGCTGCTTCACCATGCGCATATCGCCCAAATCAGCGGCCAAAGCTACCGACTGAAGGATAAGCTGAAAAGCGGTCAAATCCAGAAGAAAACGAAAGCAACAACGTTCGAGTAATTCAAAGGGAGTGGGTCAGTTTTACTTTGGCAGGGGGGGTCAGAATTCGATCGGTATTGACACAAAAGGGCAAACGACGGGTCCGCAGCATCAACTAGCGATAGTGGACGGTGTAGTGAGCCAGGGCTACCGGGTCCGGTTCTACAGCGCCGGTGAGTTGCTGCAGGAGCTGCGTAAAGCCCGGTCATTGCTGAGGCTGAACGAGGTGCTTCTGAAGCCGGATCGCTACCGTGTGATAGTGATAGACGATATGTCAAATGAGACAACGCGGAAACGGGCGTGCTGTTCGAACTTATCGCCCACCGGGAAGCGTAAGGTATTCCCGACGGATGACTCAGTGCGTAAAGTCGTGTGGCTGGCGATACAGGCAGCGGCGCAAAAATGGACGATGCCGCTAAGGGACTGGCGCGTGGCAATGAGTCGCTTTATTTATTATCGAGTTCGGTGGCCGCCTGAACGGCCACCTCTAAGAAGGCATTTACACAGAATCATGTACAGAGTCAGGCAGAACCGCTTTCACCGCGTCGCCGATCTCAGCTAGGCTGCGCACGGTTTTCACGCCAGCCGCTTCCAGTGCAGCAAACTTCTCGTCAGCTGTACCTTTACCGCCTGAAATGATTGCACCCGCATGGCCCATACGCTTACCTTTAGGCGCGGTCACGCCTGCAATATAACCAATAATCGGCTTGGTAACGTACTCTTTGATAAACGCAGCGGCTTCTTCTTCTGCGCTACCACCGATCTCACCGATCATCACAATCGCTTCAGTCTGTGGGTCGTCCTGAAACAGCTTCAGGATATCGATAAAGTTAGAGCCCGGAATGGGGTCACCACCGATACCGATGCAGGTAGACTGGCCGTAGCCAATGTCTGTAGTCTGCTTAACGGCTTCATAAGTCAGCGTACCAGAACGGGAAACGATACCGATACGGCCCGTTTGGTGGATGTGACCCGGCATGATCCCGATTTTGCACTCGCCTGGAGTGATAACACCCGGGCAGTTTGGACCGATCATTCGCACACCAGTTTCATCCAGCTTCACTTTTACCGTCAGCATATCCAGCGTTGGAATACCTTCAGTGATGGTAATGATCAACTTGATGCCTGCATCGATAGCTTCTAGGATACCATCTTTGCAAAACGGAGCCGGAACATAAATCACAGAGGCAGTTGCACCCGTGGCTTCTACGGCTTCGCGCACGGTGTTAAATACCGGCAGTCCGAGGTGGTCAGTGCCGCCTTTGCCTGGGGTTACACCGCCAACCAGCTGAGTACCATAAGCTAATGCCTGCTCGGAGTGAAAAGTACCCTGCCCGCCGGTGAAGCCCTGGCAGATAACTTTGGTATTTTTATCGATCAAAATCGACATTATTTACCCTCCGCTGCGGCAACAACACGCTGCGCCGCATCACTCAGGCTGGTTGCTGCAATAATATTCAGGCCGCTGTCTGCCAGTTTCTTGGCACCCAACTTGGCATTGTTACCTTCCAGACGAACCACTACCGGTACGTTCACGCCCACTTCAGCGACCGCGCCAATAATACCGTCAGCAATCAAGTCGCAGCGTACGATACCGCCGAAGATGTTAACGAATACGGCTTTTACCGCGTCGTCAGACAGGATGATTTTGAATGCTTCGATGACGCGCTCTTTGGTTGCGCCGCCGCCAACGTCAAGGAAGTTAGCTGGCTGGCCACCGCTCAACTTCACCATGTCCATGGTGCCCATTGCCAGACCAGCTCCGTTTACCATGCAGCCGATGTTACCTTCCAGTGCCACATAGTTCAGTTCCCACTGCGCTGCGTGTGCTTCGCCTGAGTCTTCTTGGCCTAGGTCACGCATTTCGCGCAGCTCAGGCTGACGGAAAAGTGCGTTGCCGTCGGCAGTCAGTTTACCGTCCAAGCAGACCAGATTGCCCTGCTTGGTGATGACCAGCGGGTTGATCTCAACCAGTGCTAGGTCACGTTCCAAGAACAGCGTTGCCAGCCCCATGAAGATCTTGGTGAACTGACCAACCTGCTTACCGGTCAGACCCAGTTTGAACGCCAGCTCGCGGCCCTGATAGGGCTGTGGACCGGTCAGTGAGTCCAACGCCATTTTATGAATCAGGTCCGGGGTTTCTTCCGCCACTTTCTCAATTTCTACGCCCCCTTCAGTAGAAGCCATAAACACCACACGACGAGTGCCACGGTCTACTACTGCGCCCAAGTACAGCTCCTGGTCGATGTCGGTGGCAGATTCAACCAGAATCTGGTTAACCGGCTGACCATGTGCGTCTGTCTGGTAGGTCACCAGACGTTTGCCCAACCAGTTTTCAGCGAATGCGCGGATGTCTTCTTTACTGTTTACGACTTTAACACCGCCAGCTTTACCACGGCCACCGGCATGAACCTGACATTTCACTACCCACGGGCCAGCACCAATTTTAGAGGCAGCTTCTTCAGCTTCATGCGACGTAGTGCAAGCATAACCGGTTGGTGCCGGTAAGCCATACCGAGCAAACAACTGTTTTGCCTGATATTCGTGTAAGTTCATGATGTTCTATCCATTCAGGTCTAAAAGACTTAGCCACATTGTGGCTACACATAGGGTTGAGCACGGCGCAAGGCCGTACCCAAGGGTTTAGACATCCAGCAGCAGACGCTGTGGATCTTCCAGCAGTTCTTTGATCGCGACCAGATAGCCCACAGATTCACGACCATCGATCAGACGGTGATCGTAAGAGAGTGCCAGATACATCATTGGCTGGATCACTACCTGACCATTCACCGCTATTGGGCGATCTTTAATGGCGTGCATGCCAAGGATCGCGCTCTGCGGTGGGTTAATGATCGGGGTAGATATCAGCGAGCCGAAAACACCACCGTTGGTGATGGTGAAATTACCGCCGGTCAGTTCAGTAACGGTCAGCTTGCCGTCACGCCCTTTCACCGCCAGCTTTTTAATTTTCTTCTCGATATCCGCCATGCTCAGCGCATCAACATCTTTCAGCACTGGTGTTACCAAGCCGCGCGGTGTGGAAACCGCGATACTGACGTCAAAGTAGTTGTGGTAAACCACATCTTCGCCATCAATTGAAGCATTCACTTCCGGATAACGCTTCAGCGCTTCAACCACCGCTTTGATGTAGAAGGACATAAAGCCCAGACGCACACCATGACGTTTTTCAAACGCTTCACCGTACTGCTTACGCAGTGACATAATTGGCTGCATGTTCACTTCGTTGAAGGTGGTCAGCATGGCAGTGCTGTTCTTCGCTTCCAGCAAACGTTCAGCGACGCGTTTGCGCAGGCGCGTCATCGGAACGCGTTTTTCGCTACGGTTGCCGAGTGCAGTTGCTGGAGCAGCAGCAGGTGCCGCTTTAGGTTCTTCCACTTTAGCAGGTGCCTTAGCCAGATGTTTTTCCACATCTTCACGCGTGATACGGCCACCTACACCCGTGCCTTTAATGGCTGCGGCATCGAGGCTGTGCTCAGCAATCAGGCGACGGATTGCCGGACTCAGTGCGTCATCGCTCTCTTCTTTCAACGAAGCAGTCTGGCGCTGCGCCGGAGTAGAATCATTGCTTTCTGCTTTAGCTGAGGTCTCTTTACCGCCGCTGTTACCTTCTTTCAAGCGACCCAGCGCTTGGCGAGAAAGCACGGTCGCGCCTTCTTCTTCCAGAATCGCTTCCAGCACACCATCCGCAGGCGCAGGAACTTCCAGCACCACTTTATCGGTTTCAATTTCTACCAGCACTTCATCACGCTTAACGCTGTCACCGGGCTTTTTATGCCAAGTTGCCACGCTAGCATCGGCTACGGATTCAGGCAGCTCAGGAACAACGATATCTACGCTACTCATTATTTATCCTTATTATTCAACGTTCAGCGCGTCATTAACCAGATCTTGCTGCTGCGTCTGGTGAACGGACATATAGCCTACTGCCGGTGATGCAGATGCAGGACGACCGGCATAACGTAATGAAGCCCCAAACGGCACGACTTCGCGGAAATGATGCTGGCTGCAATACCAGGCCCCTTGGTTCAGTGGCTCTTCCTGACACCAGACAAAGTCATGCACGTGGGAATACTGTTGCAGCACATCCTGCACCGCTTTATGCGGAAACGGATAGGGCTGTTCAATACGCACGATGGCGACATTGGTTTGTTCCTTCTTGCGGCGCTTATGAAGCAGATCGTAATAGACCTTACCGGAGCACAGCACAACGCGTTTCACGCCCTGAGGATCAAGGTCGTCGATCTCACCAATTGCCGTCTGGAACGCACCATTGGCCAGCTCTTCCAGTGAAGATACTGCCTGTGGATGACGTAACAGTGACTTCGGTGACATCACCACCAGCGGACGGCGCATGCCGCGCAGGGCCTGGCGGCGCAGCATGTGGTAAACCTGTGCTGGTGTTGAAGGAACGCAAACCTGCATGTTCTGCTCGGCGCAAAGTTGCAGATAACGCTCAAGGCGGGCGGAAGAGTGTTCCGGACCCTGGCCTTCGTAACCATGCGGCAGCAGCATTACCAAGCCACACATACGGCCCCATTTCTGTTCGCCAGAGCTGATGAACTGGTCGATAACCACCTGAGCACCGTTGGCGAAGTCACCGAACTGCGCTTCCCAAATAGTCAGGGTGCGCGGTTCCGCCGTCGCATAACCATATTCAAATGCCAGCACGGCTTCTTCCGACAGTACGGAGTCCCATACTTTGAAGATGCCCTGACTGTTATGAACGTGCTGCAATGGAGTGTAAGTCGACCCGTTAGCCTGATTGTGGATCACGGCATGACGGTGGAAGAAGGTTCCACGCCCCATATCCTCACCGGAGAGACGACAGGGAATGCCTTCATCAACCAGCGTGGCATAAGCGAGGTTTTCCGCTGCGCCCCAGTCAAACATTTTGTTGCCAGCCGCCATTTCTGCCCGGTCATTATAAATTTTGGCAACGCGCGGCTGCATTTCCACGACTTCCGGCACCATACTGATGCGCTTAGCCAGTTCCTGCAGGCGCTTCAGTTCGATGGTTTCCGGGTAGCCTTCGTCCCAGTCATGGTTGAGGTAAGGCGACCATGTAAAGGAGTGCAGGCTCATCGGGCGCCATTCCGGCACAACGCATTCACCGGCATCCAGCGCATCACGGTACAGGTTGACCATTTCTGTGGTATCTTCCAAGCTGGCGACTTTTTCAGCTTCCAGCTTGTCAGCATAGATTTTACGCGGTGTCGGGTGCTTCTTGATTTTCTGGTACATCACCGGCTGCGTGGCGCTTGGCTCATCAGCTTCGTTGTGACCGTGACGGCGATAGCAGACCAGATCGATAAACACATCGCGTTTAAAGGTATTACGGAAATCGAACGCCAGACGGGTAACAAAGGCCACCGCTTCCGGATCGTCCCCATTGACGTGGAAGATAGGTGCCAACACCATTTTACCAATATCAGTACAGTACTGCGTAGAGCGGGCATCTTTCGGATTTGAGGTGGTGAAACCAATTTGGTTATTGATCACGATACGCACGGTACCACCCACTCCATAGCCGCGAGCCTGGGACATGTTCAGAGTTTCCTGCACCACGCCCTGCCCGATTACCGCGGCATCGCCGTGAATGGTAATCGGTAATACTTTGTTGCTGCTCGGTTTATCCAGACGGTCGAGACGGGCGCGTACCGATCCCATCACTACCGGACTGACGATCTCCAGATGCGATGGGTTAAACGCCAGCGCTAGGTGAACCATGCCGCCTTCGGTTTCCACATCAGAAGAGAACCCCATATGGTACTTCACGTCGCCAGTACCGGGGTGTTCTTTATGCTTGCCGGAGAATTCGTCGAACAGGTCTTGAGGCTTTTTGCCCAGCACGTTGATCAGCACGTTTAGACGACCACGGTGCGCCATTCCCAGCACCACTTCGCGCGTGCCGCTCTTACCGGCATGGCGGATCATCTCATTGAGCATTGGCACCAGCGCATCGCCACCTTCCAGTGAGAAGCGTTTGGCACCCGGAAATTTTGCCCCGAGGTAACGCTCCAGACCTTCTGCTGCGGTCAGCTGTTTGAGGAAGCATTTTTTCTCTTCAATAGAGTAAGATGCCTGCCCTACTACGGATTCCAGACGCTGTTGGATCCAGCGCTTTTCTTCCGTGTTGGTGATGTGCATGTACTCCGCGCCGATCGAACCGCAATAGGTTTGTTTCAGTGCAGCAAACAGGTCCGCCAGTTTCAGCGTCTCTTTGCCAATGGCGAAAGACCCGACGTTGAAACTTTCCTGGAAATCAGCATCGTTCAGACCGTGATAGGCTGGATCGAGATCCGGAACAGCTTCCTGTCTCCACAGGCCAAGCGGATCGAGGTTTGCCTGCTGATGACCGCGGAATCGGAACGCGTTGATTAGCTGGAGTACCTTAACCTGTTTGGCATTGATTTCAGGATCGCTAACAGAGGCCGTATAGCGCGAAGCATCTTTCGCCAGACGGCGGAAATATTCGCGAGTGGTGGAGTGAAATTGCTCAGGTCTAACTCCAGTGCCAAGAAGTCGCTGGAAAAGAGTCTTCCAAGCATCATCGACAGAGTCAGGATCGGTTAAAAAGTCCTCATAGAGCTGCTCTATGTAGGACTGGTTCGCGCCAGCCAGCCAAGTGGAGTTCAGCCAAGGTTTCATCGCGCTGTTATGCATTGTGATCCCTTAAGGATATGTGTGCTTTTTTTCGCCGTGGTTGTATTAGTGGAACCTTTGCAAGTCCCCGCCGCGTTAACGGCTTACCGTGGTACGATATCTTCGATACGAGCGAAAGGCCCGTAAGGGAACCTTTACAAAGGGTTTCCGGCATGATTGCAGTACCGAAAACACCTTAAAAGATCGCCTAGTAAAACGCTGGGAACCTGAGGCTCCCAGTGTTTAGAACTACGCGCCCCGCTGCAGCAGCATCGACTTAATATGGCCGATCGCACGCGTTGGGTTTAGCCCTTTTGGACATACGCTTATACAGTTCATAATGCTGTGACAGCGGAAAACGCTGAAGGCACCATTCAGATTGTCAAGGCGCGCATCGGTTTCAGTGTCGCGACTGTCAATCAGGAAACGGTAAGCGGCCAGCAGGCCTGCCGGACCAATAAATTTGTCTGGATTCCACCAGAATGACGGGCATGAGGTGGAACAGCAGGCACAAAGAATACATTCGTACAGGCCATCAAGCTTTTCACGCTGTTCTGGCTCCTGCAGATGCTCCTTTGCTGGTGGATTATTCGCATTATTCAACAGGTAAGGCTTAATTCTCTTATATTGAGTATAGAATTGCCCCATGTCTACCACCAAATCACGGATTACCGGTAAACCGGGCAGCGGGCGGATGACAATCTTCTGTTTACCATTACCCAGCGCAGAGATAGGGGTAATACAGGCAAGACCATTTTTACCGTTCATGTTAATACCGTCGGAACCACACACCCCTTCACGGCAGGAGCGGCGGAACGCTAACGTCGGGTCTTTCTCTTTCAGACGCATCAGCGCGTCTAGCATCATCATGTCGTGACCGTCCTCTGACTCCAACGTATATTCCTGCATACGCGGAGCATCGTCGACTTCCGGGTTATAGCGATAGATGGAAAATTCGAGTCTCATGGTTATCCCTGCAAACTAGTACGTACGGGCTTTCGGTGGGAAGGCCGCACGCAGTTTCGGCTGCATGTTCACCTCACGGCGCGTCATGCTTTCACTTTGCGGCAGATACAGGCTGTGGCATAACCAGTTTGCATCGTCACGTTCAGGATAGTCGAAGCGGCTGTGTGCCCCACGGCTTTCGGTACGGTAGTTAGCTGATACTGCGGTGGCGTAGGCCGTTTCCATCAGGTTATCCAACTCTAAGCACTCAACACGCTGGGTGTTGAAGTCAGGAGAGCGGTCATCCAGACGGGCATTCTTCAGGCGCTCACGCAACACTTCCAGTTCTGCCAGACCTTTTGCCATGGCATCACCTTCGCGGAACACCGAGAAGTTATGCTGCATGCAGGACTGCAAGGCTTTGCGCAGTTCTGCCGGGTCTTCACCGGTCACATTGTTATTCCAACGGTTCAGACGAGCCAGAGAGGCTTCGACCTCTTCTTCGGTGGCCTCACGCAGTTCGCCCTGTTCGGCAATCGACTCCTGCAGATGGACTCCGGTTGCACGACCAAAGACCACCAAATCCAGCAGTGAGTTACCGCCTAGGCGATTAGCCCCATGAACGGAAACGCAGGCAATTTCACCCACGGCGAACAGGCCAAAGATCAGCATATCTTCGCCCTTTTCATTCACCGTCAGTGCTTGACCGCTTACGTGGGTTGGAATTCCGCCCATCATGTAGTGGCACGTTGGGATAACCGGAATGGGCTCTTTCACCGGATCGACGTGAGCGAAGGTACGTGACAGCTCTAGGATACCAGGCAAACGCGCTTCCAAGACATCTTTACCTAGGTGGTCCAGCTTCAGCTTAGCGTGTGGACCCCAAGGACCATCGCAGCCGCGGCCTTCACGAATTTCAATCATGATGGAACGTGCTACCACATCACGACCGGCGAGATCTTTGGCATTTGGCGCATAGCGCTCCATGAAACGCTCACCGTGTTTGTTCAGTAGATACCCGCCTTCACCACGGCAGCCTTCGGTGACCAGCACGCCCGCCCCGGCAATACCGGTTGGGTGGAACTGCCACATTTCCATGTCCTGCACCGGCACACCGGCACGCATCGCCATACCCACACCGTCACCGGTATTGATATGTGCGTTAGTTGTCGACTGATAAATGCGCCCAGCTCCGCCCGTTGCCAGTACGGTAGCGCGCGCTTTGAAGTACACCACTTCACCATCTTCAATATTCAGTGCGGTGCAGCCGACGATAGCGCCATCGGTGTTTTTCACCAAGTCCAGCGCATACCACTCAGAGAAGATAGTGGTTTTGTTTTTCAGGTTCTGCTGATAAAGCGTGTGCAGCAGGGCATGACCGGTACGGTCAGCGGCAGCGGCAGTACGTGCCGCCTGTTCGCCGCCAAAGTCTTTAGACTGGCCGCCGAATGGACGCTGGTAGATACGGCCATCATCCAGACGAGAGAATGGCAGCCCCATATGCTCCAGCTCTAGGATCGCTTCCGGGCCGGTTTTACACATATACTCAATCGCATCTTGGTCGCCGATATAGTCGGAACCTTTCACCGTGTCGTACATGTGCCATTCCCAGTTGTCATCATGGGTATTACCTAGGGCAACGGTGATACCACCTTGCGCAGACACGGTATGGGAACGGGTTGGGAAAACTTTAGACAACAGGGCACAGCTCTGGCCCGATTGGGAAATTTGCAACGCGGCGCGCATACCTGCGCCGCCTGCGCCGATAACAACGGCATCAAATTCTCTTACTGGCAACTTCATTACGCACCCCACACAACTATAGTTCCATAAATCGCATATACCAACAGCGCAACCACAATCACCAGCTGCAGCAGCATACGCATCGCCAGTGATTTAATGTAGTCGGTCAATACCTGCCACATGCCAATCCAGCCGTGCACTAAAATGGAGAACAGCGTCAGAAGGGTGAATACTTCAGTAAAGGAGGATGCAAAAAATCCGCGCCAGATGTCATAGGTCAAGGTCCCAGATATCACAATAAAACCGAGGATATACAGCACATAAAGGGTCATAACCATGGCGGCAGCACGCAGCAGCAACCAGTCATGAATGCCGTTGCGACCCAGTGCAGAAGCGTTGCTTACCATACGAGGACTCCAGCTAGGATTGAAAGCACGACAGTGATACCGAATGCAATTTGCGCGGAGAGCTTACCCGTTTGCAAGGTTTCACCCAAAAAGCCAAAGTCCATCATCATATGGCGAATGCCGCCGGCGATATGGTACGCCAGAGCGGTTAAGATGCCCCACATAATGAATTTAACGATAAAGCTGTCCATAACGGCAGATGCCTGCAGGAAGCCTTCAGGTGAAGAGAGCGACAGACCTAGTAACCAAAGCAGAATCCCGATCGCCACGAAGGTGATCACACCGGACAAGCGGTGGAGAATGGACGCAATTGCAGTTAAGGGAAACCGGATCGTAGTGAGATCCAAGTTGACAGGTCTTTGTTTTTTCACGGTTTTTCCCACACAGCCTTTCTTATTTTGCTTCCTCCGGTCCTGAAGGCGGGCCAAACAGCGTTAATAAGGCAAGCATTCGCGCTAGGCACCAAAACTACAACGAACGCCCAGTGTCAAAAACGACGCGCATGAAACGCTGAGTGGCTCCTATTGCAGGGTATTTCCGGAGACCTAGCGGCAGTATAGGTGGATCACATTCTCATTACAATTCCCCTACAAACACTTTGGAAACATTTCGGCGGAACAGTGATCAGCCTCACAATTAATACAATTTTAATCATTATATTTAACATTGGTTAAATATTATTATTACAAGTGGACAGATATAAAGTTCGTATTATGCACAAAAGTTATGGGGATACACTTTCCCCTAAGCACAAGTTATGTAACATTGAATAGACTATCAGGATTGGTTATCACTTTTTGGTATAGTCATACCGCACCGATGAACGACCATGTTACACATCAGAATTGCGCCACTCCGGTCAGCACGCGCCCGTCACTCTGTACCCTGCACGTAAAAAGATGCCACAGAGTTGATTACCTTATGCGCTAGGCAAGAGGCTGGGGAAATGCCGCGTTCTGTTGATTACGATCCCTATATAAGGCGCTAAGGAGACTGTAAAATGGCTGATAAAAAAGCAACGCTAACCCTCGATGGCGAAGCTCCTATTAAACTTAATGTGCTAAAAGGCACATTGGGTCAGGAAGAAATTGATGTCCGTACTCTCGGCTCAGAAGGTTACTTCACTTTTGACCCTGGCTTTACCTCTACTGCGTCTTGCGAATCTAAAATCACCTATATCGACGGCGATGAAGGCATTCTGCTGCACCGTGGCTTCCCGATTGATCAGCTGGCTCTGCACTCCAACTACCTAGAAGTGTGCTACATCCTGTTGAACGGCGAAGCCCCAAGCGCAGAGCAGTTCGAAGAATTTAAGACCACGGTGACGCGGCACACTATGCTGCACGAGCAGATCCACCATCTGTTCCGTGGTTTCCGTCGCGATTCACACCCAATGGCCGTGATGTGCGGTGTAACCGGTGCGCTAGCAGCATTTTACCATGATGCGATGGACGTCAACATTGAGCGCCATCGTGAAATCGCCGCTTTCCGCCTGCTGTCAAAAATGCCGACCATGGCCGCGATGTGCTACAAATATTCCATTGGTCAGCCGTTTGTTTATCCGCGCAACGATCTCTCCTACGCCGGTAACTTCCTCAACATGATGTTCTCCACGCCGTGCGAAGATTACGTGGTGAACCCGGTGCTGGAACGTGCGATGGATCGTATTCTGATCCTGCACGCTGACCATGAGCAGAATGCTTCAACTTCTACCGTGCGTACCGCAGGCTCTTCCGGTGCTAACCCGTTTGCCTGTATCGCGGCAGGGATCGCTTCCCTGTGGGGGCCAGCACACGGCGGTGCCAATGAAGCCTGTCTGCGAATGCTGGAAGAGATCAGCACCGTTGAACACATTCCTGAGTTCCTGCGCCGCGCCAAAGATAAGAACGATGCGTTCCGTCTGATGGGCTTCGGTCACCGCGTATATAAGAACTACGATCCGCGCGCCACCGTAATGCGTGAAACCTGCCACGAAGTGCTGAATGAGTTGGGTATGAAAGATGACCTGTTGGAAGTGGCAATGGAGCTGGAACACATTGCGCTGAACGACCCGTACTTCATCGAACGTAAACTCTATCCAAACGTCGATTTCTATTCAGGCATCATTCTGAAAGCGATGGGCATTCCGTCTTCCATGTTTACCGTGATCTTCGCGATGGCGCGTACCGTGGGCTGGATTGCACACTGGAAAGAGATGCATGATGACGGCGTGAAAATTGCCCGTCCACGCCAGTTGTATACTGGCTACGATCAGCGCGATTTCACGTCGAATATTAAGAAGTAATCCCACAAAATAGAAGGGTCAGGCATGCCTGACACCTACGGGGCGCGGTATCACTGCTGCGCCCCGTTTTATTTCTGAGACCCTGTACATGATTTTGTGTAAATGCCTTTTTAGAGGTGGTCGTTCA
>NZ_MAYS01000002.1 GCF_001756855.1 Candidatus Erwinia dacicola
CATCTCGACCGCCAGTTCGCGGTTACCGGGCCGGACCAGGTCTGGTGCGGCGATGTGACTTATATCTGGACGGGTAAATGCTGGGCTTATCTGGCGGTGGTGCTGGACTTGTTTGCACGTAAACCGGTGGGCTGGGCCATGTCGACGTCACCGGACTCGGCACTGACGGTCAAAGCGTTGCAGATGGCCTGGGAGCTTCGGGGTAAGCCAACAGACGTGGCGTTCCACAGCGACCAGGGCAGCCCCTATACCAGCCGTAGATATCGGCAGGCGCTGTGGCGCTGTAGGATAAAGCAGAGTATGAGTCGACGGGGAAACTGCTGGGATAACGCCCCTATGGAGCAGTTCTTCCGGAGCCTGAAGACCGAATGGGTGCCGACGAAGGGCTATAACAGCTTCAGCGAAGCCCAGGGCGCGATAATCCGCTATATAACGGGATATTACAGCGCTATCAGGCCCCACTGGTATAACGGCAGTCTGACGCCCAACGAATCTGAGCGGCTGTACTACTTACAGTCTAATGCTGTGGCCAGTATTAGTTGACCACTACACTTTGCCGTGGCCTGCTTCTTTATGCCGTTGACCACCATTACTCTGTCAGGCTTACCGCCGGAGAGGCTGGCAGCGGCATCAAGCCTGTTGAACTTCACCCGTACGCTGGCGGGTTCGATTGGCACATCAATCACCACCACGATGTGGAGCGATCGTGAATCGTTGCACCACGCTCAATTAACGGAATCGGTCACTCCGTACAGTACTAACAGTCAAGAAATGTACGCGAAGCTGCAACAGCTGGGGATGACCCACGACCAAGCTTCCACGTATATCGCGCAGCAGATCACCAATCAGGGGCTGATTATCTCCGCCAATGAGATTTTCTGGGCTTCTGCCGGGGTGTTTATCCTGCTGCTAGTGCTGATATGGTTTGCTAGGCTACCGTTTGGTGCAGGCGGCGGCGCGCACTAAACTGCCGGCATAAAAAAGGGGACGACCACGTAAGCAACCCCCTTTTTATCTCTGTATCAGGCGTTCTGACGCCACCATTCAGCCAGCAGGACGCCGGCTGCAACGGACACGTTCAGGCTTTCTACCTTACCGGTACCGCCAATGGAGACGCTGAGGTCGCCCTGATCGAATATGCTGTCAGACAGACCATCGCGTTCCTGACCCAGTACCAGCACCATTTTGGTCGGCAGCTCTGTACGGAACAGCAGCACGCCTTTATGACTGGACGTTGTCACGATGGTATAACCGGCTTTACGGAACGCGCTCAGACCGGCAGCAAAGCTATCGCCGCTAATGGCCTGAACGTGCTCTGCGCCACCTTCTGCGGTACGCGCCGCAGCGCCTGACTCCAGCATCGAGACATCATCCACCAGCAAACCTTTGACGCCAAAGTGTGCACAGCTGCGCATAATGCCACCTAGGTTATGCGGGTTGCCGATATCTTCCAGTGCCAGCACGCAGTCTTTCTCACCTGCGGTTGACAGCCATTCGCTGACCGGCATGCCGGAGCGCTTTTTGATCAGGAAGCAGACGCCACCATGGTGCTCGGTGCCGGAAGCTTTCTGCAGTTCGGCTTCATCCACAATGTGGTAAGCCTTGCGGTTAGCCGCCATATACTTCAGTGCTTCACGGAAACGCGGCGTTACGCTCTGGATAAACCAAGCGCGCACGATGCACTCCGGACGGATCTGGAACAGCGCCTGGCAGGCATTTTCGCCATACACGCGGGTCTCTTCCATACGCTGACGACGGATCTGCTCCGGGTCGATATAGCTTTTACCGCTGATACCGCCGTGATCCGGTTTATCGTCTGCTGCTACTGCATTTGGCGCACGGGAAACGATACGCCACGGAGAGTCAGAGTGCCCTTCGTCGCGATCACGCCCGCCACGTGGCTTGCTGTCTGCATTTCGTGCCGGACGGCGCGCGCCATCCTGCTGTGGACGAGGAGCGCCTTTACCGGTACGGGGGTTCCCGCCCTTGGTGCTCTTCTCGTCATCGCCGCGGACATACATCACTTTGACTTTGCCTCTCTTACCTTTAAATTCGTCGTTCATTTTTCCTCCACCTAGGCTGCGCGCGAAGCGCGCAGATTACCTGATGTGGCGGCGCTTAGCTATTAACTTCCAATAAAAGAGTGGACCGTTCTGGCGTGCGGCCAGTTTGCCAGACATTACCTATTATACCAATTGAACAAATCGCGTTATTCGACATTAACGGGGCCAGCATAATGCTGGCTGATTTACTGAAAAAAGCAGTAAGTAATCACTAATCACCAGACTGAGGTGAATAATGAATACCGTTTTTGCATCCTGCCAGGCCACCAATCGCGTCCCCGTCGAGCGCGTGTCCGACGGCGCGAAATGCGGCCGCTGCGGCAATTACTTATTCGACGACCACGTGGTGAATGCCACGGCAGCCACCCTGGATAAATATGGTAGAATCTTGGGACGTGGTGTAAATTTAGCAGGATGGTGAGCGCCATCGGCTTATCCGGTAAGGTAATGGTTAATCAGACAATTATCTCAGAAGGAGCCAACCGATGGCCGACAACAGCATGACATTCAGCAACACCCTGATGCAACTCGGCGGCGAGGACTTTCTGCGTGAACTCACCGAATTTATGCTCAACCGCATCATGGAGGCCGATGTCACTCAGCGCATCAACGCAGAGCCTCATGAGCGCAGTGACGAGCGGGAGACCTACCGTAACGGCTAC
>NZ_MAYS01000003.1 GCF_001756855.1 Candidatus Erwinia dacicola
TCACATCCAGTACATCATAACTGGCAAAATTATCGGTATAGACGATGCTGTCAGGGTAAATTTTTGACTCTATTATCGGCAGTAATGTGCGTGATTTGGCATCGGGTATGACCTTGGTATACACCTTACCACCACGCTTGAGAAGCCCGAAAACAGGCACTTTTCCGGCAGCACCTCTGCCACGCTGACCTTTACGACGACCACCAAAATAACTTTCGTCCAGTTCAATCTCGCCATCAAACCAGGAGTGCCTATCTACGTGCTCGGCTATCAGCACTCTGAGGCGGTGAAAATAGTATGCAGCAGTGTTCCTGTGGACACCAACCAGCTCTGCGGCAATACGGGCTGTGGAGCCTGCAATAAACTGTTCAAGTAACCGTTCCTGTTTGTACTGACTGAGTCTGCTTTTTCTCATGGCACTATCCTAGATGATCTTAGTTATCTAGGACAGCCCCCCCGGAGATTATAAGCCTTACACCTACCTGCGCCCGGACGGCAGTTATGAAGGCATTGATATCTCACTGGCGCAGGCGCTGGCAAAAAGCCTCGGTTCGGAAGTGAAGTGGGTGCCGACCACTTGGAAAACCATGCCCTCCGATTTTATCGCCAAGCAGTGTGACGTAGCGCTGGGCGGTGTATCGGTGACGCTGAAGCGCCTGCAGACGGTATGGTTTGCTAACCCGCTGGACACCGACGGCAAAATCCCGCTGGTGCGCTGCGCCGATAAAAAGAAATACCGCACTGTTGAGCAGATGAATAAAGCGTCGGTACGCCTGATCGAACCGGCGGGCAGCACCAATGAGGCTTTTGTTCACACCTATCTGCCGCAGGCAAATCTGACGTTATTCCACGACAACGTGACGATTTTCCAGCAGCTGGTGGATAAGAAAGCCGATGTGATGATCACCGACGCGTCGGAAGCGCTGTACCAGCAGAAGCGTTTTCTTCAGCTGTGCGCGATTAACCCGGAAAAGCCGTTGCAGTACGGCGAGAAAGCGTGGATGCTGCCGCGAGCTGATATCAGCTGGAAGGTATACGTTGACCAGTGGCTGCACCTCAGCAAAGCCACAGGCGAGTATCAGCAGGTTGTCGGGCAGTGGTTAGCCGCCAAATAGCCTGCAGGGTCGAGCATGCCCGCCCCCTAAACGTATTCCCCAGTTAACGATACAGATCCGTTTCCCCGGTCGGGCCAAACAGCGACATCGTATAGGCGAGCACCTCTTTTGCCGCTTGGATCGGCTGCGGATAGATCACGTTCAGACCCACCACGCCTCGCGGCTTAAGATCTCACGCGCTTTGGTAAAGTAGGCATACTTCATATCGCTGGAGATGCTAGCCATTCCAGCATGTATTACCGAACACTGGTTGTAACCTACTGATTTTATGTTATAGATGCTCGCTGTTTTTATGGGGTTGCAGCACAATCTCTATTTATTCAACAA
>NZ_MAYS01000004.1 GCF_001756855.1 Candidatus Erwinia dacicola
ATCGGCTTCCATGATGCGGTTGAGCATAAACTCGGTGAGCTCACGTAGAAAGTCCTCACCGCCAAGTTGCACCAGGGTGTTGCTGAATGTCATGCTGTGGTCAGCCATCAGTTTGTTCCTTTTAAGATAATTGTCTGATTAACCATTACCTTACCGGATAAGCCGATGGCGCTCACCATCCTGCCGAATTTACACCACGTCCCAAGACTCTACCCTTGCTTGCCAGCACGGCGAGCCCTTCATCGCGTAGCCTTTTTTATAAGCCGCTTGTCATAGGTATACGCGGAGCTGCCCTCTTTTGGCGGTGGTGGCCGGTAGTACTGGCTGTCGACGACCTGCGCCGCGGTGTGGAAAGGGGTAACGCTGGTGTTGTCATCCTGCGCGGAGAGTGCAGTTAGTAAAGCACCGCCTAACATTAGGCTGGAATATAACGCATTAAATTTCATTGAAATTCCTTTTTATGAGTAAAAGCAGGCTTATCCTCACTGAAAGGCAATGCAAAAAAAAGATATGCGGATCTCATTTTTTTATTAGATCTATTTGGATATTTTTGGCACTCAAAATCAAAAAAATAACGTAATTAATTAACTAACTAGCTGTTATTCAAAACAAACTCTGAATAACAGAGATAAAAAAAGCCGGTTCCCCGGCTTTTTTTACAATCAACAATGGCTGTTACTTGCCGAACATATCTTTAATCCAGCCCGCTACGCCATCGCTGTCCTTCTGCTCATTTTGCTTCTGCGGCTGCCCCTGCTGCGGTTGCTGCTGGCTGTTCTGCTGCTGCAACATCTGCTGCTGTTGCTGACACAGCGCCTCAGCATCGGTGGTCCAGACCGGCAGACAGCGCCAGCTGCTGCTGGCACTGCCGCAGACAAAGTTGCCGGCAGAATCAACGCTCATCGGCGCGATATCTTCCGGCGGCGTCAGCTGCAGCGGCATCGGAGCCTGGTTAGCCAGATAGCGCTGATAGAGCTGCATGGCACCGCTTGAGCCATAGACCTTGGTCGGCTGGTTGTTATCACGGCCAATCCAAGTAATCGCCACCTCTTTGCCATCAATGCCGGCAAACCAGCTGTCCACCAAGTTATTGGTGGTACCGGTTTTACCCGCTAGGCTAGCGCGAGGATATTTGGCACCCAGCGCACGCGCGGTACCGTGATCGACTACCTGCTGCATGGTGTAAAACGTCAGATAGGCGGCCTGAGCAGATACCGCACGTTCCGCCTGCGGGAAACTCTGATACAGCACGCTACCATCTTCAGCAATCACCGAGCGCACTGCAGAGAGCGGTGCACGGCTGCCGCCGCTGGCAATGGTCTGGAACGCCTGCGCCACTTCAATCGGGGTCAGGTTAAGCGCCCCCAGCAGCATCGCTGGTACAGGGTTCAGCTGATCTTTCTGCACACCCAGTTTAGTCCAGATATCCACGACCTGCGGCAGCCCCAGCGTCATGCCAAGGTTAACCGTCGGCACGTTCATTGAGCGGGTCAGCGCATCCACCAGCATCACCTGGCCGCTGAATCGGCGATCGTCGTTCTGCGGTTTCCATACTTGGCCATTCGGCTGCTTCAGCGCAATCGGGTTATCGGCAATCCAGGTATTCAGGCGATAGGTATCTGGCCGGCTGAGGGCGGTCAGATAAATCGCTGGTTTTGCTAGGGAACCAATGGAACGGCGCGCTTGCAGCGCACGGTTGTAACCGGCAAACTGCGGATCGGCACCGCCCACCATGGCACGCACTTCACCACTGAAGCGGTCAACAATGACCATGGCCGTTTCCAGATCGTTCAGGCCAAGCTGTTTGCGCAGCGCCGGCATCCCCTCTTCCACCGACTTCTCGGCCGCATCCTGCGACACCGGATCAAGGGTGGTGAAGATTTTCACCCCGGAGAGATCTTTGATTCTATCGCCGAGCTTCGCCTGCAATTCGTTACGCACCATCTGCATAAACGCCGGCTGCGGCGTGATCACCCCACCTTTCGGCTGCACGCCCAGCGGGCGGACGCTCAGCATGTCGTACAGCTCCTGGTCGATTACCTGCTGCTGCAGCAACAGGCGCAGCACCAAGTTGCGGCGCTCCAGCGCCAGCTTCGGATTACGCCATGGATTATAGAGCGAAGCACCTTTTACCATCCCCACCAAAAGCGCCTGCTGGTCGAGGCTCAGCTCGTCCACCGGGCGGCCAAAGTAGTAGAGGCTAGCCAGCGGGAAGCCGCGGATCTGATCGTTACCGGCCTGTCCGAGGTACACCTCATTTAGATACAGCTCTAGGATACGATCCTTGCTGTAGCGCGCATCCATGATCAGCGCCATATAAGCTTCGTTGGCTTTACGCCACAGCGAGCGCTCGTTGGTCAGGAACAGGTTCTTCACTAACTGCTGGGTCAGCGTGCTGCCGCCCTGCACCGCACGCCCGGCGGTAATGTTGGCGAGGAAAGCACGGCCAATCGAGTAGAAGCTGATGCCGTCATGCTGATAGAAGTGGCGGTCTTCGGTTGCCACCAGCGTATCCACCAGCAGGTCAGGGAAGCCGTCATGCGGCACAAACAGGCGCTGTTCGCCGTTCGGCGACTGCAGCATAGTGATCAGGCGCGGATCGAGACGGAAGAAGCCAAAGCTGCGGCCGCTGTCGAGGTTTTTGATGTCGCTTAGCTGGTCGCCGCTGAAGCTCAGACGCGCGCGGATCTGCCCCTCTTTGCTGTCGGGGAAATCAAACGGGCGACGGATTATCTCAATGCTATTACCCTGCACGGTAAATTCACCGGGCCGCGTCATGCGCGTTACTTCGCGATACTGCGTGCCTTCCAGCAGGGCAATCATCTCTTTCTTGTTGTACGACATACCCGGTTCAAGGCTGACCATGCGGCCATAAACCGTCGCCGGCAGCTGCCAGACTTTGCCGTCAATGCGACTGCGGATCTGGGAATCAAGATAGACACCATAGATTGCCATCACCACGGTAAACAGCAGGAACAGCTTAATCAGTAAGCCAATCCAGCCTCTTTTCTTATGCGGTGAGCGTCCTTTTCCTTTACGTGGCACTGGGGTTACCTCATCATCATCTAGGTTTGCATCCTGATCGTCATACTCATCATATTCTTCCCTGCGACGACCTCGCCCCGCTTTGTTACGCGGCTGCTTGGGATGCTTTCTTTACGCCCGATAGGTTTGCGATCATCAGACATGTGTTTCATTTCTTCAGGGGCACGCGTCGGCTAGGCCGACTACTCTCGTCTCGTCGCACAGGGGCCGTTGCGGAAGTGGAACCTTCCGAATATTCGGGCCATTGCTCAGTACAGAAAAATTACGTCGCGGAAAACTTTTTCACGCGCCGCGTCGGTAATGTATTTACCGGGTCATCCGGTCACAGATGTTTGGGGTAGCGCCCTTTCATCTCTTTTTATACTTCCCGGTAAGTCCCGTTTCAGAACGCCACCAGATCGCGGGTAATCTGCAGCGGGCGCTGCGCCGGGGATAGCAGCACCAGCACCAGCGGGATGCGCCCTGCGGCAACACTTGGATTGTGCGCTTCGCCGTACAACTCCTGCCCTGCAGGCGCACCGCCAGCGCGGATGGTTTATCAGCAGACTACTGGATCGGCAGGCGGCTTCCGGTCAGCACAGTGTAATGAGTTGGCAACACGGTATCCAGTTGCTGTCGCTGTGACCATGTGAGCAATTGTAATAATGCAGCGGCACAGTCGAGCTGGCGCAGGCAACGCGCATCGCGCACGCCGCTCATCGCGGGCAGCAACCAGCGCTCCAGACGCGCCAGCAGCTGCGACTTCAGCACCAACTGGGTGGCGGCGGTGACCGCATGGGCATAGCTGCCAGCGGCAATCAGCATCGCAGCAAATAACGCGGTTCGCTGCCGAGCGCGGTCATTTTGTGTCCCTGCGCGTTCAGACGCCCGTCACCGTCGGTTGCCCCCAGCTTCTGCAGCAGCTAGCGCGCCGCCTCTATCCCCGTGGCGGGCGGCACGTCCAGCCAGTTAAGCTGGCTGATATCGTGGTAGCCCCATTGCAGCAGATTGAGCCACAGCGTCGCGAGGTCGCTAGTGAGTATTTCCGAGTCGCTATGGGTGGCGGCGAGCTCCACCCTCCTTATGCCATCAGATGCAGGTAGATGCGGTTCGAGGTACCCGGCAGGCCGGGTCATCGATGCTCGGCTGACTCGCCGGGTTTGCAGGCTGGTCAGCCCGTTGCGCAGATCGGAAAACGCACTGCGCTCCAGCGCGCAGTGCACCACCAGACGAATGCCCTCTATGGTTAAGCTGGTTTCGGCGATATTGGTTGCCAGCACCACTTTGCGCCGCCCGGCCGGAGAAGGCAGCATCAACTGACATCTGGAGCGGGAAGACGAGCTTGCCCGAGTCGATACAAACATGAACACTCATATTATTCAGAAGCACTTTAAAGAGATTTTGAATGTTTAAACAGCACGAAAGGCATTGGAACTATGACTATTGCTGCATTGCTGGCAGAGGTTCCGGAACCTGGCAGTCTCTCGCGGCGGGAAATCAGTGCACTTGTGGGCGCTACGCCCATAAACCGCGACTTGGGTACTATGCGCGGTCGACGAACTATTTTGGGCGGCATGGCTGGAGTAAGAACAGCACTGTAAATGGCTAGGGCTTTGTTGAATACTACTGATTTTATGTTATGGATGCTCGCTGTTTTTATGGGGTCGCAGCATAATCTCTATTTATTCAACAAAGCCTCCCACATGGGGAAAAAACAGGCCGCTATAAATACCAGAAGCGGTTAAGGTAAGCAACTATTCCTGATCACGCCTTGACAAGCATGTGAGGGAAAGCGTATTTGCGCGATCGGCAGTATAAAAACAAATTGCGCTAAATTTTACAACTCCACTTTCAGGGCTTTT
>NZ_MAYS01000005.1 GCF_001756855.1 Candidatus Erwinia dacicola
TGTAACCTACTGATTTTATGTTATGGATGCTCGCTGTTTTTATGGGATCGCAGCATAATCTCCATTTATTCAACAATGCTCCTATAATCACGATAATAAGTGAACGTTCGTAATATTAAACGCCCTCTTACGCGAATTTTTCAAAAAGATGTCGTTTTTGTGACGAATACTTTTTTGATTTGGCTCCCACTCTTGATAGTGGTCGATAAAAAGCCTTCTTGCTTGGTTAATTTGAGTGCTATGCTCAGCAAACAACCTGTTTAGTAAATTAAACAACATGACTCTCTCTTCCGATTACAGCTGTGACGTGTTGATTATTGGCAGCGGCGCAGCAGGCCTTTCGCTGGCGTTACGGCTGGCTGAAAAACATCAGGTCACCGTGCTGAGCAAAGGCCCGGTCAGTGAAGGCTCTACGTTTTATGCTCAGGGCGGTATTGCCGCCGTGTTTGATAAAACTGACAGCATCGAATCACACGTGGAAGACACGCTGACCGCCGGCGGCGGCCTGTGCGAGCGTGAGGCTGTCTCCTTTATCGCCAGCAACGCCCGTCACTGCGTGCAGTGGCTAATCAACAACGGCGTGCTGTTTGATAAAGACACCCCGGTAAACAATGAACAGCGCTATCACCTGACGCGTGAAGGCGGACACAGCCACCGCCGCATCCTGCACAGCGCCGACGCCACCGGCAAAGCCGTGGAAACGACGCTGGTCAGCCAAGCGCTAAGCCACCCTAATATTAAGCTGATTGAACGCAGTAACGCCGTTGACCTGATTGTTTCCGATAAAATCGGGCTTCCGGGCGAGCGCCGCGTGGTCGGTGCCTATATCTGGAACCGCAAGCGTGAAGCGGTGGAAACTGGCAGCGCCCGCGCCGTGGTGCTGGCCACTGGCGGCGCGGCGAAAGTCTATCAATACACCACCAACCCGGACGTCGCCTCCGGTGATGGTATCGCGATGGCTTGGCGTGCAGGTTGTCGCGTCGCCAACCTTGAGTTTAATCAGTTCCACCCAACTTGCCTGTTCCACCCGGACGCACGCAACTTTCTGCTGACCGAAGCGCTGCGCGGTGAAGGGGCCGTACTTAAACGTCCTGATGGCACGCGCTTTATGCCTGACTTCGATGCGCGCGGCGAGCTGGCCCCGCGTGATATCGTGGCGCGGGCGATTGACCATGAGATGAAGCGGATCGGCGCTGACTGCATGTATCTGGACATCAGCCACCAGCCGCCGGACTTTATCTGCGCCCATTTCCCCACCATTTATGAGAAGCTGCTGACGCTCGGCTTTGACCTGACGAAGCAGCTGATTCCGATTGTGCCTGCCGCGCACTACACCTGCGGCGGTGTGATGGTCGATCGTCAGGGGTGCACCGATCTCAGCGGCCTGTATGCCATCGGTGAGGTCAGTTACACCGGCCTGCACGGCGCTAACCGACTAGCCTCAAACTCGCTGCTGGAGTGCTTGGTGTACGGCTGGTCAGCCGCCGAAGATATCAATCGTCGTCTGCCGGACGTGCCGATGGTGGAGGGGATACCTGCGTGGAATGAAAGCCGGGTCGATGATTCGGACGAGCGCGTGGTGATCCAGCATGACTGGCACGAGCTGCGGCTATTTATGTGGGACTACGTCGGGATTGTGCGCACCACCAAACGCCTTGAGCGCGCCCTGCGCCGCATCAACACGCTGCAGCAGGAGATTGACGAATATTATGCCAATTTCCGCATCTCCAATAACCTGCTGGAGCTGCGTAACTTGGTTCAGGTCTCCGAACTGATGGTCCGTTGCGCAATGGCGCGCAAAGAGAGCCGCGGACTGCACTATACGCTGGATTATCCGGAAGAGCTGGATGAAGCGCTTCCGACCATTCTGCAGCCGCAGCTGAACGATTAATTAGCGGAACAGATAGAAATTGCGGGTCAGGCTACAGTGCGCTTCGGAGTACTGTTGGTCCGGCCAGCGAATGGTCATACAGTCCAGCAGCTGTTCACCGGCTTGCGGGGAGAGCGCCAGCAGCATACGGTTAGGTGGCCGCGTCTCGTTATCAGACACGTCCGTGCGAAAACTCAGATGCCAGCCGCGCTGCCGCGCCAGCATCAGGGCAATTAAACCACTGCCGCTGCCGATATCCAGCGCGCGCGTAACGTTCGCCACCAGCACCTAGGTGCCTAAGCAATGGCATTCGGTTAAGAAAGCAACTATGCTATAAAGATCTAGGCTTTTTCAGACAGTATGCTGATGGATATCTATCACTATCTGAATAAAATATCTTATGATTCATGTTCAAAAATTGGTAATGCTACCAACTTACTGATTTAGTGTATAATGGTGCTTTTGAGGTGCTCCAGTCGCTTCCATTTCCATCAGTTGT
>NZ_MAYS01000006.1 GCF_001756855.1 Candidatus Erwinia dacicola
GGAAACCTACTTCGCTCATCCATATGCCTCGTGGCAGCGCGGGCTAAACGAGAACACCAATGGGTTGTTGAGGCAGTTTATCCCGAAAGGAACTGACCTGACGGCAGTGACGAATGACGAGCTCCGCAAGTACCAGGGAGCACTGAATAGCAGGCCACGGAAATGCCTTGGGTTCCGGCAACCTTCAGTGGTCTTTGTAGAGCTAAAACAGGCGGCTTAGCGTTGTACTTCAAACTTGAATCCGCCGTTTTTATGTAACATTAAAAGGGTTACAGTTCATGACAAAGTCATCATTACAGACGACCAGAAGGTGGAGCTCGGTTCGTATAACTACACCCGCAGCGCGGCAGCGTCGAACGCTGAGAATGTCTTGGTGGTACGTGAGATGCCGGCGCTGGCGCATTGGCAGTCACGATGGGACGGGGGTTCAGACTGGCAATCCGCATACTGAATTTGTATCTGTAATCTTCCTGCTATTCGATGAAACCAGTTCGCCAATGGTTTTTACCGAAAATAAAGGCTATTATTGAATAATAGGTAATAATGCTGTTTTAATGTGCCGGTTTTGGACGAAGATGCTGGTCATTCCAGCATGTATTACCGAACACTGGTTGTAACCTACTGATTTTATGTTGTAGATGCTCGCTGTTTTTATGGGGTAGCAGCATAATCTCTATTTATTCAACAAAGCCGAAAATAAAATAAATCCCTTCAAAAGTGAGCTGTGCTATCCTGCAAAAAAAAAGTAATATTTTATCTGAGGATGCGTTTATGCCAACCACACAGCCTGCTACTGCTCAGCTAAAACATAAACAAACGAGAAATCGCAAGAACCCGATGAGTGATTCTGAGCGACAATTATCTTATGTGGCGCGGAAGCGTGAAGCACTTAAAGAAATTAAGATTTTTGTAGAGCCAGAACTCAAAAAAGCGTTGATGCTTATGTGTCAGGATGAGGGCCTGACTCAGGCAGATATTCTGCAGCGCTTGATTAAGCATGAGGCTGAGTTGAAAGGGAAATTATAGTGGGTTTACGTTATTGCTGGCTGTGGCAATGAGTGATAGATTACTGATCGTTGAAGAGTTTTGGCTGGCCACGCCGCAAGGTGGCAGGAGACTGGTACTGACAGGTAACTGAAGGCCAGAAATAAAGAAAACCCCGATAATCTTTCTATGTTTGGCGACTGAGAAGATTAACGGGGCCCACTGAATCTGCATAGAAGCTGTTGCCCTATGCAGGGAGTATAGTTTTATGCCTTTTAAAGGTCAACTCCCTTCGCGCAACATAAGCGAAGGGAACAGTGTCTGAGCACATCTTTGCGATTTCTCCGACTGGAGCGCCTAGCGCTTCAGCCTGTGGCTACCGTCCTTCCCGCCGCGGCGAGTCCAACTCGCTGCGCAAGGGTCAGTCCAAAACGCACCGCAACCATCAGCCTGAATTCAATGGGAAAACCCCGCGCGGCATGGCGTCTAGGGTCGTTGCCCGCATCCGTCATCATGACTGGTGCCGCAATGCCGACCTGATTGCCCTGCGTCAGAAAGGCTACACCCCTTACAGCCGCATGTTCGACCGCACGTTTCGTCCAAAACCGATGCGCGTCACCGCCCGCTCCGAGAGCCGTGAGGCCCTGAGCGCCCTGTCTCTGGTGCTGGCCGCGAACTGTTACTACAGCCCCGACAGTGAGTACATGTTCGAAATCATGCTCCCGGTTGAGGAGATGGCGCGCTGCATGGGCGTACTGCACGTTTACGAAAGCGGCCGCAAGGCTTACGACGTGCTGCTGAACGCGCTGCGCGTGCTCGAGCAGCTGGACTACGTGGTCGTTCACCGCGCCCGCGATGCGGACTCCGGCCAGAACAAACCAATGCGTATATTTCTGACGGAATCCTTCTTCACCTCGCGCGGCATGTCCGTTGAGGATATTCGCACTTGGCTGCATAAATACCGCCAGTGGGCGGTTGCCTCAGGCATCGCCGAGTCCGTGCGCGACAGGTACGCCCGTCACCAGCTGAAGATGGCCCGCCTCGGCATCAACATCGACGGTCACCACTCCCTGAAGAACCGCCTGAAGCAGATAAAGCGCTGGGTTGTGAGTCCTGAACTGTGCGCAGAGAAGCAGCGCGTGACCTCCGACATCGAGCGCGTGCTGGACGGCCACGCCGCGAACCTGCGCCAGCTGCGCCCGGCTAAAGGTACTGACCGCTTTCAGAACGCCTGGCGTCGCTACGCCGCAGGCGGAGAGCTAACCATGGCCATGCAGATGAAGCTGGAGCAGTCCGTCAGGGCCGAGCATCCGCAGCTGAACGTGAGCGACGCGGAGAAATACTACCGGCTGCTGCTTGAGCGCGCCGGCGTCCCTCTGTCGTAATACCCACCGTTCCCTCCATGCGGCCTCCGCGCATCGTATGCTGGTATCTTCGGATACCCGGCAGGATGCCCCCTGCGCACAATCCTGCTACCCCCCCTCGGACGCTGTTTTCCCGCCCGTTTACGTCCCCACCGGTGCCGTCACACCGGACTGACAAAGATGCTTTTAACTTCAAACGGCCGACCAAGTCGGCCCTGAGGTGACATTAACTTCGAACCCTTCCTTGCAGTTACCGTTAACTCCGAACGTTACTTCTGAACAAAACATGCTTTCTAAAGAAAGAGTACCCAGAGCAGGCTTCACCTGCATCGATGGTAGCTCCCTTCACTCTGTTCAGAGCAAGTTACAACGTTCACAAAGGCTACCATCAATATCAACCTGAACAGTAGCACGCAGAGCAGGCATCCGCCCATTAATACCGACCCCGCTTTTAACGGCGTTTACTCCTGCAGGAGAGCGGATTCGCTGGCACGGGAACGGCGTCATAAACCCTTGCCAAAAAATGCTTTTCACCGGCTGGAGCCACACGTTCAGGACTTCATCCGGCAGGAGCTTTCCACCCATACCTCTCCTGAAGACATCAGTGGCCGCCTGCAGCTGGAATTCGATGTCTTTGTCAGCAAGAATACGCTTTATCGCTATATCCAACAGGAGCGACAGGCTGGCGGAGAGCTGTATCAGCAACTTCCTCACCGGGGAAAACGCTACAGCTACAGTGCCGAGAACCTCAAACGACGCCCTATTCCCAACCGCGTTGGCATTGAGCATCGCCCACCTGAAGCCGACCTCAAACAGGAACCTGGCCATTTCGAGATTGACACCATCTTCGGCAAAGATCAGAAGTCATTCCTGCTCACTC
>NZ_MAYS01000007.1 GCF_001756855.1 Candidatus Erwinia dacicola
GATAATTGTCTAATTAACCATTACCTTACCGGATAACCCAATGGCTCTCACCATCCTTCCAAATTTACACCACCTTGACGGACTCGACCGGGAAGCCGAACGGCTGGAGCGGTTTGCGCAGACAGCAGACGAGAGACGCATTGCTGACCGGGGTTTTGGTTCCCGTCCTGAATGCATCCGCTCGCTTGCTGTTGGGGAAGCTGATTATATCGTACGGGTTCACTGGCGGGGACTGCGCTGGTTAACCCCGGAAGGAAAGCGCTACGACATGATGGAATTTCTGCGCGGGCTGGGTTGCAGCGAGAACGGTGAAACCACAGTCATGATCGGTAACGGCGGGAACAAAAAAACATGGACTCCCTTTCCGGCGCGCCTTATTGCCGTGGCGCTGCCGCCAGAAAAAGCGCAGAGCAGCAGAGCCCGGGTACTCAGCGACAATCGTCGCAAAGGGCAGGTAGCTCAGGCAGAAACACGGGAAGCAGCAGGACATGTGCTGTTACTTACGTCACTACCAGAACACGAATATTCAGCAGAGCAGGTGGCTGACTGTTACCGTCTGCGTTGGCAAATTGAACTGGCTTTTAAACGCCTCAAAAGTCTGTTGCAAATGGATGCTCTGCGGGCAAAGGACACTGAACTTGCAAAAGCCTAGATATTTGCAAATCTGCTCGCGGTCTTCTTAATTGATGACATGATCCAGCCATCGCTGGCCTTTTCCCCCTGAAGGCACGACAGAAAAACGAAGGGATAACTCTTTGTAGAGAATAACAAAAATGGTTATCCGTGGCTTACTTGGAGCCATTACCGGGTCAGTCCCGCTGGAAGCGTATGTCGTGAAACTGAAGTGTGTGGGCCATCGCCTCAACGAGCCGCCCAGACGACGTATTCTTCAGATGGTCCGGACATTAAGTTAACGCCTATGGTGCCGGCTCCCCGCCCTGTCTGGCGAGGGATTACGGCGTTTTTCGCTAACCCCTTATATCCCGTTATCATCCATCAAAAGATGGAGCCAAGGGACAGAAATATGGGATCCAGCTTTTCGAAACTGTATCACAAGTTTCTCAAATCCAAGGGGAAACAGTGTTTGAGCTTCCCAACCCAGTAAGTTTTTTGCAAGTACAGGATTCCCCATGAATCGTGATACATCAAAATTTCTGGGAGGGGCTTCAGAAATAGTTACCTCGCTATAACCTTTCGCATGAGAAACGGCTAACCTCGCAAGGTTGTTTAATGTGGTTCCGTTACCTGAAACAAAATGTACAGGGGGGAGTCTTTCTCCTTTGCTCGTAGCTTCGACTAAACGAAACAGACCTTCCGATACATCATTGACGTGGGTGAAATCAAACATATTGTCACCACCTTCGACACTGATAACGCCTCCCTGAGCACTTCTTCGGGCAAAAGCCACCACAACCCTGTCACTATGGTCGTCAACGCTACCATAAACATTTGAAAAACGGCATATATTTGTGTTAAATCCTGCAGATGCAGCTTCTGCAATCAACTTTTCTCCTTCGACTTTGGTTTTTGCATAAACGTTGACGGGGCAGAACTTTGTGTTTTCATCGACTGGCAACATCTTTGCGTTTCCGTATACTTCTCTACTACTGGCAAAGATTATCCATGGTTTTTTTTTCTTGCCGGGAAGATGCGGCTAAAATATTTTTTAGCCCTCCTACATTAACAGAATATGCGATTTCAGGCTGTTTCTGAGCCCATACAACTCTGGATACTGCCGATAAGTGAACTATTCCGTCAACCCTACGGACTGCCTTTTTGACAGCCTCAGGATTTCTTATATCTTGCTGGATATCATTTCGAATATCAAATTCACTAACTTTATATCCGGAATTATGTAAAAAATGTATTAAAGCTGTGCCTATTAATCCTTTTGAACCTGTTACAAGTATCATATATAGCCCTCAATCAACAATGTAAACGGCTTCGTTGAATAAATCAGAGTCAGCCGACAAGATAGTACTCTGAGATTATTTTCTGCTGTTACATTCGGATATTAGCTTACTGTTATAGTTAATAGTTGCACCCTTAAAGTAACATATCCCAGAGATAAGTTCATTGAAGAAATTCAAACTTTTTTAACAATGATGGTGAATAATTTCACCCTATCAATTTCAGATAATTTTTTAAAATTTGAATTATATATATTCAATAATTTTGACTCTCGCTCCCAGTATCCTATTTTGTGATATCGACATTTGTCAACCACATCCCGAACATCGGGCACAATCCAAAAATAGTTTTTTAATACAGTTCGCATAATCCATTGATAAAACTGATTGACAACCAGGCAGCAATTTTGTTTGTTTTCTTCAAAATTACTAATGCTGTTCATTAGAAAAACATTGTCATCCCAAGTGCTATCATATATTTTTTGTTATTATGAAAATCCTCGTACATTGATTTCGCATCATCTTCTCTACCATTCAAAAGACCATGGACAATTAATATCTCCCGGCGCGGATTAGTCGTTAGAACAATATCCTCGGCATAATGCTTTATCCCATTTCCCAGGCGATAGTAGATATCAAAGCCAAGCATTTGATCATCTTCTGCCCCTCTAAGCGCTATGGGGTCTATTCCGCCAGAAAGACATGCTATTTTAGGATGTATACCATAGTTTCTGCCGATAGGCATCATACCTTCAAAACCAGGATATCGATGTTCATTTATTCCCTGGCCAATATGGACTCGTTCACGTACATCTACGTACAATTTTAGTAACGGGATATCATATACATTTGATGGATATTTAACTCTTCCCTGCACAAAGTATTCACGTCCAACACCAATTCTACTTGAAAAAGAAAGTAAATAATCATCTTCTATTTCTAAAGTATCTCCTTCGTTAGATATTAAAACACATGAGTCAGGTCTTTCAGTCTTAGAACAAGCCAGTAGTGAATAGTCCATAGCATATTTTCTCGCTCTGGCTAGCCCGCCCTCCCCTGGCGAGTAACGTTTTGTAATCACATGAATAAAATTATATCTTTCTTTTAATTTCAGTAAAAGCTTTGCAGACTCTAGGAAAACATTTTCATCAAAATTATTTTTCTCTTCATTATCACCTGTAGTATAGTTAATAAGGAAAGTTACCTGAAAATTCACATCTCCCTTTTGTTTTCCATATAGTCTTACTATGTGTTCAAGATTAGGGAGTTTATTATAACAAACAATAAAAACAAAGACATTTATGACTGGATTCACTCTATTAATGTTGATGAATTCTTCCAGTTCACGAGTATAACATTCAGGATGTGTAGAAAAATATTCATTAATAACACTCTTTGTGCTGAGTGATGGAGTGGTGGAAAAATTACCTCTGTAGCAAAGTGGAGGAGACACAGAAGCAAGGTTGATCAATGATGCCAGACAATTACCGGAATAAAAAGACATTTACACCGCCTTTGCGCATTTATTATCCTGACGGTTAAACTGCGGATTTATGCATGTAATTTCATTTTTGAAATTGTATTTTTTGATAATTCGTCGAGTCTCTTTTTGCTAAAAAGAGATTCATAAGTAATGCAGTATGGATTCAGATTTGATTTATGGAAGCCTAACTCGCTGGCTATGTGAAATGCCTCAAGCCAATTAGAAACCAACCGATAAATAGCATCAGGGTCACCCGAGTAAAAAAATTTAGCCGGCAGCATTTTAATAAGGCTGCTTATAGATGCCTCCCTATTCTCTCGCCTGATATAAATCCAGTTAACAGAGTGCTCCTGTGTTGCAAGACTCCATGGTTCAATGAGGAAACTCATTCGTGGGTCTTTCACTCCCCACCCTCTCTCACCTGCATTACGTTCTCTGGAACTAACATATTTTTTTATAAGATGAATATGCTGAGAAGTTGTCTGATTCAGGTTAATATACTTAGGATTATCCCAGTTTCTTCTGTATCCCAGACCATTTTCTCCCATAAGAAAATTATTCAATAAGCGAACAAGATTGTCTTCCTGATTTCCGCTAGGTGAATCAATATCAGGCGCATCAGCGGAAAGATACATTGGAATACCTTGCTCTTTAAATATCAATGTAAGAGCTGAAGTTCCTGATCTCGGTGCACCAATAATTATATATGCAGGTAAATTTTCCCTTGATGTCATATAGTACTCCTTTTGTTGGTAATTTAAGATAACAAATCATCAAACTTCAATTTGTATGTGCATTGGTCGTGCTCGCTCCATCAGATAATTACTTAAGTAATCGTCTGAGGAGTCATAATCTTGCCATCTTTATTTATAATAAAGTAGCGCAGTATGTATTCTATAAACTTCAAGTATCACGAATATACCGATAAAAAGTAACCCATTTGCATAGAAACTATGAATTTCCTAGTCTCATAGAGAAAATAATTGTAGTGAAAATGGGTATTAATAAACCGAATTAAGAGAAAGAAAAAAACTGTCTAACTAGATTAGTTGCGTATGTCCCCGGTGGCAAGAAAAATCTCAACTCGACAACCATGCCGCTTTTTGTTTCCTTATCACTTACCACATCTTTTATCATTACGTCAATATTGTGTAAGATGGGCCTCTTGATTAAGGTATAGTTGAAGGGGTCTCCGTTTTTTCCATACCTCCGATATGCACGAGTATGTTCTGTAACAGGTAGTTGTTTGAGTGCATTTTGCGAAACAAAAAATCCCAGAGGAATACCATCAATGATCTCTTCACAAAACTTATCTATCGGGAAAAGACAATTTAATAGTTGATTAACCTCTACATTCCACCTGAATGAACTTGCCGATGACATGAAAAATGCCACCCTTCTGGGGTCCAGAGTTTAGAAAAATTCGACTGAACCACCTTCAAATTTTACGGCTCGTTTTGAATCAGGACTTCCGGCTTCCTTCAACAAGGCAAATGCTTCCTCTTTTTGCTCTTTGAGTAAGGCTTCACCAATTAAGTGCGTATTTTTTCCCACCAGGAACACCAAATCGTTGTTTATCATAGTAGTTTATAAAAGATACTCGCCTAACACGATCCCCCATTTTTAATCCTGAAGCTATAAAATCTGGAACATTCCTGACCCTAATACTAAAGCTATTTCCTGAAAGTTCTCCGATTTCTAGTGGTTGCTCGAACCAACCATATCGAAGAAGAGATAACCATCTGTTTTCGCCTATACAAAAACTACGTGTTTCTTCATGTTCATGGTTGCCGTCTCTGTATGGAATGGCAATAAATTGATCCGTTACACCATCTTCATCTTTTAATCCACAATAAGATATCGTTTCTGATTTAATATAAAAATAATTTGCTAAAAATTTAATTGCTTCGAAGGTAGAAAGACCACATTTCCGGAGTCGGTAATAAAGAAAACAACCGTATTTTTTCACTGATTCTTCCCCCAGATGGAGGGCCTCTGTGACGCAGAAGTCTCCGGGGTATTTTTTATTATAATATTATTTATAAACTCCGAACTTCGATCCTTTAGTTTTTCCGATATATATTTTTCTTTCATCTAAATGAACCCCGTATGATTATGACAAAAAATTTAACTTCGAACAATGAATATATCACAAGTTACTTTTTTTTACTTACATCCATAACACGGTTATATCATAGTTCTTGAACGATCCTGACAGTTTTTACTCTGGATTGTGTTACAGCTTTGTTGAGTAATAGAAAACCATGGTGTTTTGACATGCCTGTTCCTGTCAAAGATGCTTTTCACTCTTGAGTGCTCCTTCCAATCCTGACCTTAACCTACTGACTTTGCGTTGGGAGAATCCGCCGTCTTTTTCGGTTCGAAGCATAATCTCTATTTATTCAACAACGGCTTATGTTACTGTACACGAAATGCAATAGCATATTACAGTTATCCACTTTCAGGAAGGTAGTTCATTAGACAGGCCCCCTGAATATCCAGACAGGTAGACACTCTTAAAATAAGAGGTAGTCTTAAAACTATGTTTAGCACTGGTCACAACGATAAAATGATTGAAATCCTGTCCGGACCTGAGCGTAAACGCCGTCGCACGCCACAGGAAAAAATCGCTATTGTTCAGCAGACCCTAAAGCCCGGTATGACGGTTTCCCATGTTGCACGACTGCATGGCGTCAACGCCAATCACGTGTTTACATGGCGGCGTCAGTACCAGAATGGTAGCCTGACCGCTGTCAGTGCCGGTGAAGATGTTGTACCGGCCTCTGAACTCATTGCCGCCATGAAGCAGATAAAAGAGCTTCAGCGACTGCTGGGTAAAAAGACCATGGAGGTTGAACTCCTCAAAGAAGCCGTGGAGGATCAGTTGGGAGCACTGGGGCTGGTCACTAACGCCGTAGTGTTATGGCACACTATTTATATGCAGGCAGTCCTGGCTCATCTCCGGGCGCAGGGTGAAACACTTAATGATGAAGATATCGCACGCCTCTCCCCGCTTTGCCACGGACATATCAATATGCTCGGCCATTATTCCTTCACACTGGCAGAACTGGTGACCAAAGGACATCTTAGACCATTAAAAGAGGCGTCAGAGGCAGAAAACGTTGCTTAACGTGAGTTTTCGTTCCACTGAGCGTCAGGCCCCTTAGAGGCCATGCCGCGCGGGGTTTTCCCGTTGAACTCAGGCTGATGATTGCGGTGTGTCTTCGACTGGCCCTTGCGCAGCGAGTTGGACTCGCCGCGGCGGCAAGGCCGGTAAGCACCGGCAGAAGCAACGGACGCTCCAGTAGGAGAAATTGTAAGGATGCGTTCAGGCACGGCTCCCTGCGCTTATGTTGCAGGGAAGGAGCGGGTGGCACAGAAGGTATTGCAGTTTTCTGAGGATGCACATATACTCCCTGTATAGAGTAACAGCTTCTATACAGCTTTGAATGGCCCCGGTTAATCTTCTCAGTCGCCAAACTTAAGGAAGGTTATCGGGGTTTTTGCTTTTCAGGTTCGAATAATTTACCTGTCGAAACCTGTTCCCTGCCACCTTGCGGTGTGACCAGCCAATATCATTTAACTTTCAGTAATCTACCACTCGCTCCCTAAAGAATGCAAATATTTACGTTTCTTCAGTTCTTCGCTTGAACTCGTGTTCGATAATCATCTCAAGCATCTGCGCTTGGGTTACCCCTGATGAATCCCCAGAAAACAAGACAGGCATAGCGTAATGTGATCTAATTGATTGCGCTAACAATTGCAAGGAAATCACCGCTATGCCTGCCCGTGTATTATGCCAAAAATTCTTTAAAAGTGTACTGGAGCCTCTGCATCTTTACCGCCAGAAATCACTGATTGATGCAACCAGTGCTGTCATAAATGGTGCCTCTCTCACTCTTACCAGTATCGGACGTCATTTGACAGGAACAGCATCCGTTAAAAATAAAATAAAGCGGGCGGATCAACTGCTGGGAAATCCTCACATGCAAAATGCGGTT
>NZ_MAYS01000008.1 GCF_001756855.1 Candidatus Erwinia dacicola
CTGGTCGAACGTAAAAGCCGTATTTATCTGACGAAGAAGGTTTTTTCTAAAGACTCTGCCGAAGTTGCCGCCGCTATTATCTCGATGCTGAGCGGCTATAAGGACGTCTGTCACACAATCACGTTCGACAACGGCAGGGAGTTTACCCGGCACAAGGAAGTCGCTGACGCGTTGGAAGCGGAAACCTACTTCGCTCATCCATATGCCTCGTGGCAGCGCGGGCTAAACGAGAACACCAATGGGTTGTTGAGGCAGTTTATCCCGAAAGGAACTGACCTGACGGCAGTGACGGATGACGAGCTCCGCAAGTACCAGGGAGCACTGAATAGCAGGCCACGGAAATGCCTTGGGTTCCGGCAACCTTCAGTGGTCTTTGTAGAGCTAAAACAGGCGGCTTAGCGTTGCACTTCAAACTTGAATCCGCCCAATCTTCTATCGGATCCACATACTGATTCGACTGGCGCACAATCAGGGCCAGCACATCCTCCTGCTCCGCCAGCAGCTGAGCCAGCAGTTCGGTGGAGGAGCGCAGTCCGAGCGAGGCCAGTTTGCTCTGCAAACGTTCCACCAGCCGCAGGGGTTTATGGCGGGCGCTGACCACCAGATCATCGCGGCACCAGATCTACAGAGTGGCGCTCTCATCGCTGGTTTCGCGAGCGTCAAAGGTCACATCGTTAAGCACCGCCATCACTGAAATCAGCTTTTTGCCGCAGAAGCGGCAGGTGTTGCGTCATAGTTTCCCAGCAGCGAGCCGTTGAAGCGATCTGCAGGAGGCGCTGGACGAAGCGGCAGATAACCTGCATATAGCCGCGTGCAATATCGCTGCCACGCTAGGTAGGCAACTCGGTTAACCGCGCGGGGCGGGCGCGCCACGATATCAAGATTTCCCAAGGGTCAGGCATGCCTGACTCGCTATTGCCAACCCGCTGCTAATGTTTTAACCGTTCCGTTGCCAGTCTCGCCACGTTCTGCATTTCATCCAGTAACTCAAACAGCTCAGACTCAACAGCGCTGATATCTTCATAGTGCCACAGGTTTTGCTCCAGCTGCAGGCACAGCTGTTTCATGCGCGGCACACCGCTGTAGCTGGCGCTGCCGTGCAGCTTATGGATGATATCGCGCAGCGCCGGTATATTATTTTCGCCAATATACTGGTCGATCAGCGACTGCACTTCCGGCAGGAAATCCACCAGCATCTGCAGCAGATCGCGGGCGAGGTCGGGCTTATTGGCTGCCTGACGTAGCGCCAGCGCCCAGTCGAGGGACGCCGGGATCTCAATCACCGGCGGCAGCGCCTGCCGCGCACCCGGCGAATAGCGCGCCAGCAGGCGGCTAAGTTTTTTTTCATCGATCGGTTTGGCAAGATAGTCATTCATTCCAGCTTTAATCAGCTGTTCGCGTTCACCATCCAGCGCGTGCGCGGTCACGGCGACAATCGGCGTATTAGCGTGCTGCGGCAGGGTGCGGATCTCTTCACTGGCGCGGATGCCGTCAATTTCCGGCATCTGAATATCCATCAGAATAATATCGAGATGCTGAAGCCTAGCCTGCTTGATTGCCGCTTCGCCGCTGTCACACAGGACAATGTGTGCCACCTGCTCTTCGAGAAGAGCGCCAATCAGCTTGAGGTTGGCTGGGTTATCGTCAACCGCCATCACTCGCAGCGGCAGGCGCGGGCGCTCGATCAGCTGCTGAACATCTCTGGTATGGTGATCGACCAGAATCGGCAGCAGGCGCGTCATCGAAATCGGTTTGATGAGGCAGGCGGTGACGCCGCGCGCTTTCAGCTCTTCGGTATACACCTGCATCTGGAACGGCAGACCCATAATCACGCTATCGGCGCGTTGCAGAATCGGCGTCAGCTGCTCACCGGTAATTTCCAGATGATGGCGATCGGCCACCGGTAACCCCATCAGCAGCACATCGTAGTGCGGGTCCGGCAGGTCAGCCAGTGTTGGGCTGTAGTGGATATTCATCGGCGTGATGCTGAGCATTTCCATCATTGCTTTGGCAGCGGCGGTGTTAGGCTCAACGTAGGCCAAGCTTTGCCCCTCAATGCAGTCCATCAGGCGTGGATCGCTTGCCGCATTGGGGTTCAGCGCCAGATTAATGTCGAACCAGAAGGTGGAGCCGTGGTTCAGGCGGCTGTGGAAGGAAATTTCACCGCCCATTTCGTTGACCAGCTTTTGGGTAATCACCAGCCCCAGCCCGGTGCCGCCGTGGCGCCGGGAGATGCTGGCATCAGCCTGGCAAAACGCTTGGAACAGCTGCGACTGCTGCTTTTCGGAAATGCCGATGCCGCTATCGTGGATCTGTACTTCCAGCTCCATGCGGTTATTACTCAGCGCCCGTTTTTCCACGCGAATATCAATATTGCCACGCTCGGTAAATTTAATCGCGTTACCCAGCAGGTTGACGATGATTTGCTGCATGCGCAGCGGATCGCCGATGGCATTATCCGGTACGTCGCTCTGAATATTCAACGTCAGCTCCAGCCCTTTATCGTGCGCCGACTGCGCCAACAGCACCACTACCTCATCCAGCGTGGCGCGCAGCGGGAACGGAATGGTTTCCAGAATCAGCTTGCCCGCTTCCAGTTTGGAGAAGTCGAGCACGTCATTGATTATGCTTAGCAGATTATTCGCCGAGCGTTCGATAGTGTGCAGATAGTCGCGCTGCGTCGAGTTGAGAGTGGTTTTCAGTGTCTGGCGGGTAAAGCCGATTACGCCGTTGAGCGGGGTGCGCAGCTCGTGCGACATGTTAGCGAGGAACTCGGACTTGATGCGCGCCGCCTCCTGCGCTCGTTTTTTTGCCAGATCCAGCTCAACGTTCTGGATCTCCATCTGCTCCAGCGTTTTGCGCAGATCGGACGTCGCCTGGTCGATATTCTGCTGCATCTCTTCGTGATAGGCCGTCAGCGACATCGCCATCGAGTTAATGCCGTTTTTCAGCACGTCCAGCCCGCCGAGCATATAGCCTTCAACGCGGCTGTCGAGCTGACCACGGCGAATACGGTCAACGGTACTGACCATATTACGAATTGGTCCCGTAACGTCGCGCATCAGGCGGTAGGCAAACAGCATCGCAATACACAGGCACAGCAGCAGCAGCAGGGTGGAGATCAACACCTCTTTATGCTGCTGCAGGCGCACCGACTGCAGGTCAAGCTCTATCGCCACATAGCCGAGTGGATTACCGGTCGGTTTGGCGTCCTGCCCCAGAGACTCATAGGGGTAGTAACTTTCAGAAAGGATCGGCGTGCGCAGAATAACGGAGTTACCAATACGCTGCTTCAGGTATTTAGCCGTCAGCGGGGTGTTATCCGGCAAGCGCAGCAGGTCAGGGGACTGATGATAATTTGAGGTGACGAACAGCTGATTATGGTCATCAAACACCAAGATAGCGCGCACGATATCCGAATGGCGGCGGTGCAGCAGGCTGAGCAGTTGGCGCACCGATTCGCGGCTGTGGATGGTCATACCGTATTCGCTGGAAACGGCCAGCGGCTCGATAATATTTACCCCGGCATCGGTCAGCTGGGTCTGCAGCTCGTTATAGTGATTGACGATAAAAAACATCGACAGCAGCAGCCCGATCATCAGCGTCGGCGCCAGAATTAAGATCATCATGCGTGCCCGCAGGCTGTATTTGGTCATAATATTCCCTGTGCGCGGCGTGCAGCTCTGCCATCCATTGCGTATTATCGTGAATGAGTCGAATTTTTTCTGCCGCTATGCTAGGTTAAACTCCTGACTAGACCAATTTTTTCCAGTAATTAACGATGACTTTATCGAGAGGCTTTGTTAAATAAATAGAGATTATGCTGCGACCCCATAAAAACAGCAAGCATCCATAACGTAAAATCAGTAAGTTACAGCCAGTGTTCGGTAATCCATGCTGGAATGGCTAGCATCTTTCGTCTTCGTCCAAAACCAGCATATTAAAACAACATGATTACCTATTATTCAACAA
>NZ_MAYS01000009.1 GCF_001756855.1 Candidatus Erwinia dacicola
ACCCTGGGTGGGTCAGATTTACATCGGCAGGTGGGCCAGTTTTACATCGGTAGCGACAGCCTCTGCGGCCTTAACGTAGGTATAGCCGTGGTCGACAACTAACTTCGCCGCTTTGAGCTTAAATTCCGGCGTGAAATGTTTAGCCATTGGGTCACCTGTGGTGTTGAGAAGGTGAGAATATCACCTTCCGATCAGGTGGCCAGTATCAGTGTGCCACTACAGGCGTGGGTGGCTGGAAGAACGGCGCGAACGCGGCAATCATAATGCCAGCCAGATATGGAAGGAAATGGTGGCAAAGGGCTTCACGGGTAGCGAGACCACCGTCAGGGATGAGGTTGCCAGATGGCGTAAAGGTGGGAGCGCACTTGTTACTGCGCCAGCCCGTCTTCCGTCCGCTTCGCGTGTGAGCCGTTGGTTGATGCCCTGGAGGATAATAAGAGGGGAAAAAAGTTATGCCTCCCGCTTCATCGGGCTGATGTGTGAAAAAGAACCGCAGCTGAAAATAGCACAACAACTGGCACTGGACTTCTACCGGATCCTGAAAACAAAAAACAAGCCACAGCTAAACAGATGGTTCACTGATGTCAGCGAAAGCGGTCCTGTTGAGCTCCAGCGTGTTGCAACCGGGATGGAAGCTAATGCAGCAGCAATATGTGAAGCTATAACCAGCAAATGGAGTAACGGTGTAGTCGAAGGACACGTTAATCGCCTGAAAATGCTGAAGCGGCAGATGTACGGGCGCGCCGGGTTCGAGTTACTGAGGCGACGGGTAATGAGTCCTCTGGCCTGAAAGCAGGCCCATCATCACCGGACTGAAGTTTGAGTGAGGGGACTGGAAAGATTCACTGCCGCCATAGCCAAAGATTGTGCCGTTACTGCTGCTGAGCTCATTACGCTTGGCATGGCCACCGAAGTCGTCGTGATTGTCGATCTGCAAAATCTGCTGCGGTTTATCCTGCAGCTGCTGCCAGAAACAGGCGGCGGCCAGGCCGCTAATTCCGGCACCCACCACCAGATCAAACTCTTCGGTGCGGTGACCGGCAGAGAAGCAAAGTCGAAACTGACGCCATCACGGCCCAGCTGGTGGGCATTTTCAAAGGAGCCCGGATGGTTGCCGTGCAATCCGCTGAGCGCCGGTGGGTAATAGAGCGTTTTGTTTGCCTGCAACGGAGAGGCGCGCAATATCTGCAAAGGGGTCAGCCCGGCGGTGACAGTAATAGCGACTCTGTTAAGAAAATTGTGGCGGGTAATAGCCATAAAAGAGTCCTTTTAATTAGTCTACTCAGCCCTATGGCTCAGGCGGGCTATTATCAGCATCAGAAGTTTATTGTCAGACCGGGAAGGGGAAAGGCGGTAGAAATAAGATATTAATAATTTTAAGGGCCTGAATACTCAGTCCCTCAACGATTTCAGCGATAGAAAAAGCTAATGCTTAGATCGCTTCTTCGTCTTCTTCGCCGGTGCGGATACGCACCACGCGCGACACGTCATAGACGAAAATCTTGCCGTCGCCAATCTTACCGGTCTGCGCGGTACGCATGATGGTATCCACGCAGGTATCGACGATATCATTGGCAATCACGATCTCAATTTTCACCTTCGGCAAAAAATCGACCATATATTCAGCGCCACGATACAGTTCAGTGTGGCCCTTCTGGCGACCAAAGCCTTTCACTTCGGTCACGGTCATTCCGGTGATGCCAACTTCCGCCAGCGCTTCACGCACGTCGTCCAGTTTGAACGGCTTGATAATTGCATCAATCTTTTTCATGGCAGACCCTTTTCTCCCCCTCCATCAGGGACGGGGAACAGTTAATATTGCCGGACAGGTCACGCTGCGCGGTCCGTCTCTCTTTTCAGGCAGCTAAACTACCATAACTGGGCAGCGGAGCGGCACTGAAATTACTCTTTAAAATCGGCAGCATCCAGCTCGTGACGCGATAATAGCTTGTAAAACTCGGTGCGGTTGCGCCCGGCCAGGCGTGCTGCGTTGGTGACATTCCCTTTGGTCATCTGTAACAGCTTACGCAAATAATTCAGTTCAAACTGGTTGCGAGCTTCCACAAATGTCGGTAGCTCAGTGTTTTCTCCGGCCAGTGCCTGCTCGACCAGCGCTTCGCTAATCACCGGGGCGGAGGTCAGCGCTACGCACTGCTCAATTACATTCACCAGCTGCCTGACGTTGCCTGGCCAGCTGGCGGCAATCAACCGGCGCATCGCGTCGGTTGAGAAGCTGCGCACGAACGGTTTATGCCGCTCCGCCGACTGCTTTAGCAGATGATTCGCCAGCAGAGGGATATCCTCCGCGCGCTCATGCAACGCCGGAATTTTTAAATTCACCACGTTAAGACGATAGAACAGATCTTCGTGAAACTCCTTCTTCTCCATCGCCTTCGGCAGGTCACGGTGGGTGGCGGAGATGATGCGCACGTTGATATCGAGATCGCGGTTGCTGCCGAGCGGCCGCACCTTTCGCTCCTGCAGTACGCGCAGCAGCTTGACCTGCAGCGCCTGCGGCATATCGCCAATCTCGTCTAGGAACAGCGTACCGCCCTCGGCGGCTTGGAACAGCCCTTCGCGGCTGCTCACAGCACCGGTAAAGGCACCTTTGGCATGACCAAACAGCTCTGACTCCAGCAGCTGCTCCGGCAGCGCGCCGCAGTTAATGGCAATAAACGCTTTAGCCGCGCGCGGACTGGCAGCATGAATAGCCTGCGCCAGCACTTCCTTCCCGGTACCGCTCTGGCCGTTAATCAATACGCTGACGTCCGACTGCGCCACCATGCGTGCCTGCCCCAGCAGGCGCAGCATCAGCGAGCTACGGGTGACGATGGTTTCGCGCCACGCTTCATCACTGACCGGCGCGTGGTGTGCCAGCGTCTCATCAATGGCTTTATACAGCACATCGCGATCGACAGGCTTAGTCAGGAAGCCGAAAACGCCCTGCTGGGTCGCGGCGACCGCATCCGGGATCGAACCGTGCGCGGTGAGGATAATCACCGGCATGCCCGGCTGCAGCTTCTGGATTTCAACAAACAGCGCCATGCCGTCCATCTCATCCATACGCAGGTCGCTTATTACCAGATCGATTTTTTTTCGGTTGAGCACCCGCAGCGCTTCCGGTCCGCTTTCCGCGGTGGTCACGCTAAGGCCTTCGCTGCTGAGGCGCATCCCCAGCAGTTTCAGCAGACTGGAGTCATCATCCACCAGCAGCAGGCGGGTCAATTTTTTTATCATGGGTTGGCATCATCCTCTGATTTGATATCCGCCGGAGTGCTGTCGTCCGCATCCGGCAAACGGCGGGCTGACAGTTTACGTTCGGTGTCTCTCAGGGTCTCCTGATTGCGTCGCGTGACCGCTAGCTCTTTATTGACGGCCATCTGCTGCTGGCGCAGCGCGTCCAGCTGGGCATCGCTGCTCTCCTGCAGGCTGGCATAGCGCGAGCGCTCCTACGACAGGTGCAGTAATGAACCCTGCCCTTCGCGCCACAGCATCAGCAGCGGACGGATTGCAGAGGGATCATCGTAGCTGTAGCTGTCCAGCCGCTGAAGATAATCGTGGCGCTCGAGCGGCGTTATATTGCCGTTGCTCAGCAAAACGGCCTGTTTGAAGGCGGCGTGCCAGCTGTCGCCCGGCCAGCATTTGGCTTGCGCGCGGGCATCAGCCGGAGAGAGGCACACCGCGCAGTCCACCGCACGCAGCCAGTAGAGCGGGTTATTGACCGCCGTGACATCGACGTAAGACCAAATGTGCTCACAGTTCACCTGTTGAAAATCGACAATTTTGCTCTCAGGTTCGCTGAGATGGCTGGGAAGACCTTTAATCATGGTTGGCGGCGCGGTCTGGCTACAGCTAGCTAGGCTCAGCCCAAGCAGTGCTGCCAGAAACATTCTGCCTAGGCTTTGTCGAACGCTGGCAGAAAAAAGAGTTAAGCGCATTAGTGTTTCCTCCCGGCGGTGGTATTCAATTCAATGCGGAAGCAGACATCAGCCTCATCGCTGTCGACCAGCTGTAAATCGCCATCCAGCTGACGTACGCAGTCCTTAGCGATACTCAGCCCCAGCCCGCTGCCTTTTACTCCGCCTTTACGCTGCAGGTTGCCCTGGAAGAACAGCTCAAAAATCATTACCCGTTCGGCCTGCGGGATTGAGGTGCCGGTGTTCGCCACCTCAATGGAGACGCGGTTGCCCTGCTGGCGGCTGCGGATCCAGATCTTTCCTAATTCTGCGCCGTAGTGTAACGCATTGGAGTAAAGATTATCGATGGCGCGCAGTAACAATGTTGGCTCTGCGCGGCAGCTCCCTGCCTGCAGATCAATCGCCGTATCAATCAGCTTAGCTCGCGCCGTCAGACTGTGGGTGGAAACCAGCTGGTCGGTGGTCAGCGGGCCGGCCACCTCATCGGCCAGCAGTTCCGTGCCCTCACGCATGCTGGCTAGCGGGGTTTTCAGCTCGTGGGAGATATAGCGCAGGAACTCATGGCGCTGCGACTCCAGCCACGCCAGTCGCTCGCTCAGCCAGAGAATGCGCTGGGCCAGAGAGCGAATTTCACGCGGCCCCTTAAACGTCAGGCTTTGCCCGAGCGGGCACCCCTCTCCTAGGCGGTTAATCATGAGCTCGACCTTCATCAAGCCGATAATCATGCGGGTAAACAGCAGGACCAGACCGAGGCTGAGCAGGAACAGGATTAAAGCCTGCCAGCCAAAATACTGGGCGCGATCGGCAATTTCGCGCTGCAGCTGCAGGCCACGGGAGAACACCACCTCTCGCGTGGTTTTCACCAGCTGACCGTTAGCGGCGGAGAATGACTCCAGCACATCGCCTGCGGCTTTTATCGGGCTACTGTTGAGGCATTTGATCTGGCTGAGCTGGGTAAGATTCTGGCGCAGATTCTGGTAGGTACGCATATCCGGCAGCACCGGCGCATGGGCATCCAGCATCTGGGAATAGCGACTGCGCTGCGTCTGATACAGGCGAGCCAGCATCGGGTCATCAAGCACGCAGTACTGACGATAGCTGCGCTCCAGCTCCAGCGCGGTGCGCGCCATCGCCTCGCTGCGGCGTACGTCAGTTAGCGTCGTGCGGTTAGTGTCCGCCGCACGTTCGCTGAGCGCCGACAGGCTTTCCCAGGTCTGCCAAACCAGCAACAGCAGGAGGGTCATCAGCACCAGCTGGCGCAGAGAGCAGGGAAACAGACTCCATCTCTTCACGGAAGATTCTCTTTGCATAAGGTAGCGTTATGCTAACGGAGAGTGCGATGGGATGAAAGTGCTACGCCAGAAATGACGATGACCGGTTCAAAGAACCGGTCATCTGAAGGGTGGTGCCTAACTCAACGTTACGTCCGATGCTTGATAACGTCAGGGTGAACGATTATCGGTGGGGCGGACGGCAGGCACCGTATCGTGCGTCATTCTGGATGTTATGAGCCCGCCGCTTGCGCAGGGCTTTTATAACCAAGTGAATGAGCCACTGCACTAGAGTGCAGCAATTGCTGTGCCAATATTGCAATAAGCATGTTAACCCCTTATAAAACGGCACTTTTTACGATTATCGCCAGCCTCAAGAGCTTGCTTTCTGACCAATCGGTCTGCAAAACTGTCTGCATTTAACGATATAAATCAGATAAACCGAAGGTACATAGGTAAATCAATCAGTTATGTGTCACCTTTTAACAACATTTCAGGGATTGATTTGTCGTGAAATTGCAACAGGGACGACAATGGGCATAACGGAAGCGAAAAAAACCGGTCTGCCAAAGACCGGTTTTTTAATTAGCGCATTAACTCAGGCCTAGCCCAGCTGCTTACGCGCATTGCGGAAGATACGCATCCAAGGGCTGTCCTCGCCCCACTCTGCCGGATGCCAAGAGTTGCTGACGGTGCGGAAGACGCGCTCCGGGTGCGGCATCATGATGGTCACGCGGCCGCTTTCGTTGGTCACCGCAGTAATGCCGTTCGGTGAGCCGTTCGGGTTCGCCGGATACTGCTGGGTCACCTTGCCGAAGTTATCCACGAAGCGCAGCACTACCAGACCTTTATGCTCCAGCTGACCGAGGTGCGCTTCATCACGCACTTCTACGAAGCCTTCTCCGTGCGAGACCGCGATTGGCATACGGGAGCCAACCATGCCGTCGAGCAGCAGTGACGGGCTGGCAGCCACTTCGACTAGGCTGAAGCGCGCTTCAAAGCGCTCGGACTGGTTACGCACAAAGCGCGGCCACTCTTCGCTACCCGGGATCAGTTCGCGCAGGTTGGACATCATTTGGCAACCGTTACACACGCCCAGCGCCATGGTCTGCGGACGATGGAAGAAGGTTTCGAACTCGTCACGCACGCACGCATTGAACAGAATCGACTTCGCCCAGCCTTCACCCGCGCCCAGTACATCGCCGTAGGAGAAGCCGCCACAGGCAACCAGCACCTGCACGTCATCAAAGCCACGACGACCAGCGAGCAAGTCGCTCATATGCACGTCAACCGCATCAAAGCCCGCGCGGTGGAAGGCAGCTGCCATCTCAACGTGGGAGTTAACGCCCTGCTCGCGCAGCACTGCAACTTTCGGGCGCGCACCGGTAGCAATGTACGGTGCAGCGATATCTTCCTGCGGCTTAAAGGTCAGCGACACGTTCAGGCCAGGATCGCGATCATCTTTCTTCGTGTCGTGTTCCTGATCGGCACAGCTCGGGTTATCACGCAGGCGCTGCATCTGCCAGGTAGTTTCTGCCCACCAGGTACGCAGCGTGGTACGGCTTTCGCTGTACACCACAGAGTCACTGGAAATAATGGTGAAGCGGTCGCCTTCTACCGCCTTGCCCAGCACGTGGACGCACTCCGCTAGGTCGTGTGCCGCAAACACCTGCTCAACCGCGGCGAGATCGGCAGCGGCGACCTGAATCACGGCACCCAGCTCTTCGTTAAACAGTGCGGCTAGGCTGTCTCTGCCCAGCGTGGCAATATCGGCTGCCACGCCGCAGTGACCGGTAAAGGCCATCTCGGCCAGTGTCACCAACAGGCCACCGTCGGAACGGTCATGGTAAGCCAGCAGTTTGCCCTCCGCCACCAGCGCCTGAATGGCGTGGTAGAAACCGGCCAGCTGCTGCGCGTCACGCACGTCGGCAGGCTTATCGCCCAGCTGACGGTAAACTTGAGACAGCGCGGTGGCACCCAGCGCGTTGATCCCTTTGCCGAGGTCAATCAGTAGCAGGGCGTTATCCACGGTTTTCAGCTGCGGTGTGACGGTTTTACGTACATCTTCCACGCGGGCAAAGGCGGTAATCACCAGCGACAACGGCGAGGTCATCTCACGCTGCTCGGTGTCCTGCTGCCAGCGAGTTTTCATTGACATCGAGTCTTTACCTACCGGGATAGTAATCCCCAGCGCCGGACACAGCTCTTCACCGACCGCTTTCACCGCCTTATACAAACCGGCATCTTCACCCGGGTGACCGGCTGCAGCCATCCAGTTTGCCGACAGTTTGATACGCGTCAGCGGACCAATCTGCGACGCGGCGATGTTGGTCAGCGCTTCGCCCACAGCCAGACGACCGGAGGCGGCGAAGTCGAGCAGCGCAACCGGAGCGCGTTCGCCCAGCGCCATCGATTCACCGTAATAGCTATCGAAGCTGGCTGTGGTCACCGCACAGTTGGCAACCGGGATCTGCCACGGGCCAACCATCTGGTCACGCGCCACCATGCCGGTAACTGAGCGGTCTCCGATGGTGATCAGGAAGGTCTTTTCCGCCACGGTTGGCAGGTGCAGCACGCGATTTACCGCGTCGGCAATGCTGATATCATCACGCACCAGCGCATTGCCTTTGGCTTTCAACGTGGTGACATCGCGGGTCATTTTCGGGGTTTTACCCAGCAGCACGTCGAGCGGCATATCAATCGGCGTGTTGTCGAAATGGCTATCAACCAGCGAGAGGTGCATCTCTTCGGTGGCTTCACCGATTACCGCGTATGGCGCGCGTTCGCGTTTGCACAGCGCATCAAATAACGCTAGGCTTTCCGGAGCCACGGCAAGCACATAGCGCTCCTGCGACTCGTTACACCACACTTCCAGCGGGCTCATCCCCGGCTCATCGTCGAGGATATCACGCAGGTTGAAGCGTCCGCCACGCTCGCCATCGCTGACCAGCTCAGGCATGGCGTTGGACAAGCCGCCCGCGCCAACGTCGTGGATAAACAGGATTCGGTTCTCTTCGCCCAGCTGCCAGCAGCGGTCGATCACCTCTTGGCAACGACGCTCCATTTCCGGGTTGTCGCGCTGTACGGAGGCGAAATCGAGGTCGGCATCAGACTGGCCGGAGGCCATTGATGAAGCGGCACCGCCGCCCAGACCGATATTCATCGCCGGGCCACCCAGCACAATCAGTTTGGCGCCAACGGTGATTTTGCCTTTCTGCACGTGGTCAGCACGGATGTTACCGATGCCGCCCGCCAGCATGATCGGCTTGTGGTAGCCGCGCAGCTCTTCGCCGTTGTGGCTGTTGACGCGCTCTTCATAGGTACGGAAGTAGCCGTTCAGCGCTGGGCGACCGAATTCGTTGTTAAATGACGCGCCGCCCAGTGGGCCTTCGGTCATGATATCCAGCGCGGTAACGATACGGTCTGGCTTGCCGAAGTCTTCTTCCCACGGTTGCTCAAAGCCCGGAATGCGCAGGTTAGAGACCGAGAAGCCCACCAGACCGGCTTTCGGCTTCGCGCCGCGCCCCGTTGCGCCTTCATCACGAATTTCACCACCGGAACCGGTCGCGGCACCCGGCCACGGGGAGATCGCCGTCGGGTGGTTGTGGGTTTCGACCTTCATCAGGATATGTGCCTCTTCCTGATGGAAGTCATAGTTGCCCTGCTGGTCGGCGTAGAAGCGTCCAACCTGAGAACCTTCCATTACCGCGGCATTGTCTTTGTAAGCTGACAGAACGTGGTCCGGGGTTTTCTCAAAGGTATTTTTGATCATCTTGAACAACGACTTCGGCTGCGCCGCGCCGTCAATCACCCAGTCGGCATTGAAAATTTTATGGCGGCAGTGCTCAGAGTTAGCCTGAGCAAACATATACAGCTCAATATCGTTCGGGTTGCGCCCCAGCTTTTTAAACGCTGCTAGCAGGTAGTCGATCTCGTCATCGGCCAGCGCCAAGCCCAGCTTGAGATTGACCTGCACTAGCGCATTACGTCCTTCACCCAGCACATCGACGCTGTGCAGCGGCGCAGGCCGATGGTGGGCGAACAGGGCTTCAGCCTGTGCGGTGTCGGTAAACACACACTCCATCATGCGGTCGTGTAGCAGCGATGCCAGCTGGCTCCACTGTGCTTCCGTCAGCTGTGGCACCTGCACATAGAAGGCCAAGCCGCGCTCAAGGCGCAGCACCTGCGGCATATCGCAGTTGTAGGCAATGTCAGTCGCTTTCGAAGACCATGGCGAAATCGTGCCGGGACGCGGGGTCACCAGCAGCAGCCGGCCTTCCGGGGTATGCTCAGCGAGAGAGGGACCGTATTTCAGCAGACGTTGCAGGAGGGACTTCTTATCCTCGCTCAGCGGCGCACTGACATCGGCGAAATGGACGTACTCGGCGTAAATATCACTCACTGGCAGATGAGCGTCCTGAAAGCGAGTCAGCAGTTTGTTAATACGAAATGCCGACAGAGCGGGCGAACCACGCAGAATTTCCATCATTAAAAATCTCTTGTGTCGAAGCGCCGGGCGACGCTTCATTGGGCGCAACAGGGAAAACGGGCGCCACCACATTGTAGAGAATCCCCATCCGTTACGAAACCGTTTGCGCAGAATTAATCGCCGTGCAGAATTGGCTGAAAAACACACAAATCAGGTTGAATTCAGTTGCGGAGCAGCGCGGAGTTGCGTAGAATGCTCCACGCTCACGATAAATTATAGACAATAAATACTGCCATAAAAGACAGATGTCTGAGAGCCACCGAGAGATAACTATTTGAAACGCCTTAAATTAAACTATCTGCTAATCGGGCTAATCACGGTGTTGCTTACGCTTGCACTGCGGCCCTCGATCCCCTAGCACGGCGGGTCCACAGACCGTACTGCGCAGATAAAATCGCGGGGAATAGTGCTGCACGTCAGCACCATAAATTCTCCGCTGATAAGGTGGGCGATTCGGTCACCATTGTCATGATGCAGCGTGTTCATCCCCAGCTGGCCGTGGCGTTTGATATCACTGATGAGGAACCGGTCACTTGGTGTATGCAGCGTGAGGCGGATGCCAGACTAACTACGGCTATGCGCGTGGTTATGAGGCCTATGCTTATGTTAAAAATATCCGTAAGTATCAGATAAGCCTAGTGGGATATTTGCAGGATCAGGATCGCAAGCTGGCACAGCAGACGGCGATGGAAGCCCGGCTAGGCTAGGGTTATCCGGTGGTCGATCCGAAAATTGCGATGAATTAAATAACGGGTAGGGCATGCCCGCCCCCTACAATTCTGAACGTTGTTGCCGCTCGTTTTTTTTCTGCGCCCGGCGCTTACGGAAGAAATCGCTGAGCAGCGCCGCACACTCTTCGGCTAAAATCCCCTGTTCAATCTGCACCTGATGGTTCATGCCCGGATGCCCCAGCACGTCCATCAGTGAACCGGTCGCGCCCGTTTTAGCATCGCGGGTGCCAAACACCAGCCGCCCGACGCGGCCATGCACCATCGCGCCGGCACACATCACGCATGGCTCCAGCGTCACGTACAGCGTGGTATCAATCAGGCGGTAGTTCTCAATCACTTTGCCGCCCTGACGGATCGCCATGATCTCCGCATGTGCTGTCGGATCATGGTGGCCAATCGGCCGGTTCCAGCCCTCGCCAATTACCCGTCCTTGGTGAACCAGCACCGCGCCAACCGGTACTTCCCCTTCATCCCAGGCGCGTTGGGCCAGCGTCAGCGCATGGCGTATCCAGAATTCGTCGTTATTGTCGCTCACCTGAGTCTCCGGCAGAAAAAAACGCGACATCATATATCAGTTCAGTTGCTGTAACTCACCCGCAGGCGTCACGCAAAAACGATGCTAGCAGAAAGGCACTGTTGCAAAGATATTGATGAGTTAGCCTTTCGTGTTATTGAAAGGTCTTATCTTTCAAAGACTCTGCTCACCAGACGCATCTCGCCTAGGGGATGCCCCAAATAAAATGATTCTGCCTGACCTTTCCGTAGCGCCCGCATCACTTCAATGCCTTTGATTGTGGCGTAAGCCGTCTTCATTGATTTGAAGCCCAGCGTGGCGTTGATTATCCGTTTCAGTTTGCCATGATCGCACTCAATTATATTATTCCGGTACTGTATCTGCCGGTGATGCACATGCTGCGGACATTTACCTTCCCGCTTCAGCAATGCCAGCGCCCGCCCATACGTCGGGGCTTTATCTGTGTTGATCAACCGTGGAATTT
>NZ_MAYS01000010.1 GCF_001756855.1 Candidatus Erwinia dacicola
TACAGATAAGCCCAGCGTCCGTTGACCTTCACGTAGGTTTCATCGAGATGCCATGAGCCAAAACCGGAAGGTTGACGCCAGTACCAGCGCCGCCGCTTTTCCATTTCAGGTGCAGAACGCTGAACCCATCGATAAATCGTGGTGTGATCGACATTTACCCCTCGCTCAGCCAGCATCTCCTGCAGCTCACGATAACTGATGCCATATTTGCAGTACCAGCGGACGGCCCACAGGATAATATGACGCTCAAAATGTCGACCTTAAAATGGGTTCATGTGCTGCTCCTTCAACTAAACAATGGCATCAGTTTACCATCGCCAGATCTTTGCAACAGTGCCTTTCCGTTAACCGCTTGAGAATAGTGCGCTGAACGCGATCGGATTCATGGAACAAAAACGTGGTCAGGCTGTCAGAATGCTGGATTATCCATTAAGATGGATGTAATTGATTTAAGCACCCAAAAAGGGGGGAAGTGCGGAATAAAATGAACAATAAACCAGAACTGATGAAATTGCGCTGGCTTGGCGCAGCAGTTTTGCTTTCAATGTATGCCAATACTAGTTGGGGGTTTAACATTGATGATGTGGCAAAACAGGCGCAGGAGTTAGCCGGGAAAGGCTTCGAAGCGCCTAAGAGTAACCTGCCATCACAGCTGCGTGATATGAAATATGCTGACTATCAGCAGATCCAGTTCAATCACGATAAAGCGTACTGGAGCAATCTGAACACCCCTTTCAAACTTGAGTTCTACCATCAGGGAATGTATTTCGATACCCCGGTGAAACTCAATGAAGTTACGGCGACCAGTGTTCGTGCGATTAAGTACTCCCCGGACTATTTCAACTTCGGCAACGTTAAACACGACCCTGATACCGTCAAAAACATCGGTTTTGCTGGCTTCAAGGTGCTGTATCCGCTGAATAGTAAAGATAAGAAAGACGAAATTACCAGCTTCCTTGGCGCGAGCTATTTCCGCGTCATCGGTGCAGGCCAGGTTTACGGTCTCTCTGCCCGCGGGCTGGCCATTGATACTGCGCTGCCATCCGGGGAAGAGTTCCCACGCTTTAAGCAGTTCTGGATTGAACGTCCTAAACCACAGGATAAACACCTAGTCATTTATGCGCTGCTGGATTCACCACGTGCCACCGGTGCCTACCGTTTCCTGATCACCACGGGTAAAGACAGCAACGTTGATGTGCAGTCTAAAGTTTACCTGCGTGACAAAGTTGGCAAGCTGGGCCTAGCCCCACTAACCAGCATGTACTTGTTTGGCGCCAACCAGCCATCGCCAGTGCCAAACTATCGTCCGGCGCTGCATGATTCTAACGGTCTGTCGATTCACGCCGGAAATGGTGAGTGGATCTGGCGTCCGCTGAATAATCCAAAACACCTAGCTGTCAGCACCTTCACCGTGGAAAACCCACGCGGTTTCGGTCTGCTGCAGCGTGGTCGTGATTTCGATAAGTATCAGGATCTCGACGATCGCTACGATATGCGTCCAAGCGGCTGGATCGAGCCGAAAGGCGACTGGGGCAAAGGCCGAGTAGAGCTGGTTGAGATCCCAACGTCCGACGAGACCAACGATAACATCGTGGCCTTCTGGACCCCGGAAAGTCTGCCAGAGCTAGGGAAAGTGCTGAACTTCTCCTACCGTCTGCACTTCACTCGTGACGAAAGCGCGCTGCATTCACCGGAAACGGCGCATGTGAAAAGCACCCTGCACTCAACCTGTGATGTGAAGCAGTCGAACCTAGTGTGTCAGCCTGATAGCACCGTGGCATTCATCGTCGACTTCGTTGGCCCGGAAATGAGCAAGCTGCCGCAAAACACTCCAGTAACTCCTCAAGTCAGCATCGGTAACAACGGTGAGCTGGTGGAGAACAGCGTGCGCTATAATCCGGTCACCAAAGGCTGGCGTTTGGTGCTGCGCATGCGCATAAAAGATAAGAAACAGCCAACGGAAATGCGTGCTGCACTGGTTAACGGTGACAAAACGCTGACTGAGACTTGGAGCAATCAGTTGCCTGCCAATGAATAAGTCTACCATAATACCCGATGAGTATATCGACGCGCTGCCCCTCTCCGCTGAGCGGAAAGGGGCAGCACGCTCGGCACTGCCGGTTCAATCTGATGACGCCTTCAGCCAGCTGCATCACCTGCTGGCCGAGGAGGGTCTGGTGGAAACGCGTGCCGATGACGCACCGCAGGAGTCGGTAAAAACACGCATCAAACAGAGCTGGCCAGATTCCGTAGATGACGGCAAGCAGTTCGATAAAGATGCGCTGGATCGCACCACGCTGAAAGCAATGCCGAAACATACCCGCTCCTCCATGTACCCGGAAAAGTGGCATACCAACCCGGTAGCGCGCGCGTGGGATTCCGTGCGTGGCCGTAAAACCACTCCGCATTTTGCCAGCAGCAAAGAGCAAAAAAATGAAGATAAGTGGCGCCATGCTGGCTCCATCCGTCGATATATTCTGCTGTTCCTCTCTGTGTTCCAGACGGTTGTGGCCACTTGGTACATGAAGACCATTCTGCCTTACCAAGGCTGGGCGCTGATCGACCCAATGGAGATGGGCAGCCAAAACTGGCAGCAGTCGCTGCTGCAGATCCTGCCTTACGTACTGCAGACCGGGATCCTGTTCCTATTTGCCTTGCTGTTCCTGTGGGTCTCCGCCGGTTTCTGGACCGCGCTGACGGGCTTCCTGCAGCTGTTGAACGGTAAGGATAAGTACAGCATCTCCCACCTTACCAACAGTGACGAGCCGATCAACCCAGATCATCGTACCGCGCTGATCATGCCAATCTGTAATGAAGACGTTGAACGCGTGTTCGCCGGCCTGCGTGCGACTTGGGAATCCGTGGTGCGCACCGGCGAGCAGGACAATTATGACGTCTACATTCTCAGCGACAGTTACAACACTGATATCTGCATGTCCGAGCAAAAGGCGTGGATGGAGCTGGTGCGTGATGTCGGTGGGGAAGGGCTTATTTTCTATCGTCGCCGTCGCCGTCGCGTAAAACGTAAATCGGGTAACATTGATGACTTCTGCCGCCGCTGGGGTAGCCAGTACAGCTACATGGTGGTGCTGGATGCGGATAGCGTGATGAGCGGCGAGTGTCTCAACGGCTTGGTGCGTATGATGGAAGTGAACCCGAAAGCGGGTATCATCCAGTCTTCGCCGAAAGCTTCCGGGATGGATACGCTGTATGCGCGCTGCCAGCAGTTTGCTACCCGCGTTTACGGCCCTCTGTTTACCGCCGGTCTGCATTTCTGGCAGCTGGGTGAGTCGCACTACTGGGGCCACAACGCCATTATCCGCATCAAGCCGTTTATCGAGCACTGTGCGCTGGCACCGCTGCCGGGCGAAGGTTCATTCGCCGGTTTTATCCTGTCGCATGACTTTGTCGAAGCAGCACTGATGCGCCGTGCTGGCTGGGGCGTGTGGATCGCTTACGATCTGCCGGGTTCTTATGAAGAGCTGCCGCCAAACCTGCTGGATGAGCTGAAGCGTGATCGTCGCTGGTGCCACGGTAACTTGATGAACTTCCGTCTGTTCCTAGTAAAAGGCATGCACCCGGTGCACCGTGCGGTGTTCTTGACCGGCGTGATGTCGTACCTGTCTGCGCCGCTGTGGTTTATGTTCATGGCGTTGTCGACCGCGCTGCAGGTGGTGCATACGCTGATGGAGCCGCAGTACTTCCTGCAGCCGCGCCAATTGTTCCCAGTGTGGCCGCAGTGGCGCCCTGAACTGGCGATAGCGCTGTTCTCAACCACCTTAGTGCTGCTGTTCCTGCCGAAGCTGCTGAGCATCGTGCTGGTGTGGTGCAAAGGGGCCAAGCCTTACGGCGGAGCGCTGCGCGTACTGGCCTCCTTGTTCCTAGAGATGCTGTTCTCGGTGCTGCTGGCACCGGTTCGCATGCTGTTCCACACCGCATTCGTGGTCAGCGCATTTTGGGGTTGGGAAGTGGTGTGGAACTCGCCACAGCGTGACGATGATGCCACGCCGTGGAGCGAAGCGTTCAAACGCCACGGCTCGCAGATGCTGCTGGGCTTGGTGTGGGCGGGCGGTATGGGCTGGCTGGACCTGAACTTTCTGTGGTGGCTGTCGCCAATTGTATTCTCGCTGATCCTGTCGCCGTTTGTCTCGGTGTGGTCAAGCCGTCGCACGCTAGGCCAAGCGTCGAAACGGGGCAAGCTGTTCCTGACCCCGGAAGAGTACGATCCGCCGAAGGAGCTGCTGGATACCGCCCGTTACGTTGAACTGAATCGTGAATGTGCGCTGGAGAATGGCTTTATGCACGCCATGTTCCACCCATCGTTTAATGCGCTGGCCAGCGCAATGGCGACCTCACGTCACCTGAACAGCGATATTCTCGACTATGCCCGCGACCGCCTCATCGAGCAGGCGCTCAGCGAGTCACCTGCTAAATTGGATCGCGATCAGCGCCTAGCGCTGTTCAGTGACCCGGTGACCTTGGCGCGTATGCACTACCGTCTGTGGCAGAACGCGGATAAGTATCATGACTGGTTAGATTATTACAATTCGCTTGAACTGAACCCGAAGGCGCTGAATAACGCAAAATAGTTTGCGGTGCGGACTTGCTTGCTCCCTGCAACGCAATAAGCCGGAACTCAGGTTCCGGCTTTTTTTTATGCTTAATTTGCAGTTGCCGCTATGGTCAAAACGTAAGCGTAAAGCCAGAGCCGTATGTGGACGTTAAGCCAGAGTTGGTAACTTAGACGGCACTGTTGCAAAG
>NZ_MAYS01000011.1 GCF_001756855.1 Candidatus Erwinia dacicola
CAATAATACGAAGGGCTAACTCATCAATATCTTTGCAACAGTGCCGATGAAAATAACGCGCCAGCTGAAGTTCATCAGGTTCGCCGGTGAATCTGCCATAACTCTCAGTCTGCTCAGTGGTCAAAAAATCGACGGGCATACAGGCATCCCTACCTGAGGGTTATTTATTAACAATTCTGCAACCGTCTAAAATATTATAAATTATCAGACAGCATAAAACGGCAGATATGGACTGTCTATTAAATCGTAAATTTGTTATAATAGACACAAAGTGTCTGATAGTCGATTGATTTAAGGTACATTATATGCGGCTTTTGGTTACGCACGGGTATCAACCAGTCAGCAGTCCCTCGATATTCAGATTAAAGCTCTTAAAGAGGCGGAAGTGAAAGCCAGCCGTATCTTTACAGATAAAGCATCGGGAAGTTCTGCTGGTCGGAATGGGCTGGACCTGCTTCGCATGAAGGTGGAGAAAGGTGACGTCATTCTGGTGAAGAAGCTTGACCGTCTTGGTCGGGATACCGCCGATATGATCCAGCTGATAAAAGAATTTGACGCACAGGGCGTGGCGGTCCGTTTTATCGATGACGGGATCTGTACCGATGGCGAAATGGGTCAGATGGTTGTCACCATTCTTTCTGCAGTCGCGCAGGCAGAGCGGCGGAGAATACTGGAACGCACTAACGAAGGGAGACAGGAAGCTATGGCGAAAGGGATCCGGTTTGGGCGTAAGAGAAAAGTTGATAGTGGGTGTGTAATGGCTCTCCACAGGCAGGGAACAGGTGCGTCAGAGATAAGCCGACAGTTTAAAATTGCCCGTTCAACCGTTTACAAAATACTCACCGAAATAAACATGCCCCGGAGCCATGATGAATAATAAACCCCGTTTTGTCGGACTGGAATGGCTGAGATTTTCCCTTGGTTTTTTTGTTATGGTTTACCATACCGCACACCGTTATCCGCAGCTTGATCATATTCCATGGTTAAGAAACGTCACCAGCATGGGTTTTTTTGCTACCAGCACTTTTTTCGTATTGTCCGGATTTTTGCTTGCTCACGTCTACTTTAATCAGAATCAGATGCGTGAACCCGCAAGTAGTTTCTGGATTAAACGTTTCTGTAATCTTTATCCTGTACATATTGTCGCGCTCATTTCTTCAGTTCTGGTTCTGATACTTATGCACTGGCTGTCAGTTCCGCCGGATGGCCCCGGAGCCTCGCCACGCTTTGTCGTTTATGACACGCATGAACTGATAGCTGATCGTTCGCTTCTGGAACATTATATGGATAACAGTGAGCTGATGATTAACTCTGTTTTACAGCTATTTATGTTGCAGGCCTGGAACCCGCTGTACCTCACCTTTAATGCGCCACTCTGGTCTCTGTCAACACTGTTTTTTTTCTACCTTGTATTTCCTTTTATCACCTCCCGGTTACTGAACATAAAAAGGGTTAAGTCAGCTATTGCATTAACCTGCTTTATCAGCCTGATACCACCGCTTTACGTCATTTTTAATGCCCTGTGGGGGATACCCTGGACAGGCCTGCTGCAGCGATTTCCACCGTTTCGCCTGCCTGAGTTTATATGCAGTATCCTGTGTTACAGCCTGTTTCGTCAGCATCAGCAGAGGGGGTACCGGCCCGGAGTCGCTCGCTGCAGCATGCTGTCGCTGTTTATTCTTGCCTGTTTTATCCTGGCAGCGTGGATTTATACCCAGCGCCCGGAGCGCTTCTGGTATCCGCTTTTGCATAATGGTCTTTTACTGCCGTCACAGCTGACGCTGCTGTACCTGTGTGCATTGCTTCCCACTCCCCGTTCAGACCTGTTGCGGCGTTATCTGCCTCGTCTGGGGGCATCATCCCTGTCGATTTTTGCTCTACACGTCCCCCTGTTTTATCTGTGGAGCACGTTCGAGCCTCTGCTGCGGAGCATATTCTCAGACCGGCGTGGAGGATGGCATGAGTGGGTTGACAGGGCAGGCGGCATACAGCTAAGCCTGAGCGGCTATGCTTTATTTCTTGTCCTGACGGTCTGGATTTGCCTTCATTTTCAGGAACAGGTTGTGGTCAGCATAAGAAAGAGATTTCTTAACAGGTTGCTCTGACGACACAGATACGAACCCGGTCAGAATCTGATGGGGTTCGTATCACGGAGCTAGTAATCAATGGGTAAGGAATAATCGTCCGGACTGACTGAAGCGAGAACAATCTGATACTCATAATTCCTGGTAGCGGTTTCTCCCCTGTCTGGCAGGCAGTCAATAGCGAGAATCACGTCGTAGTTTTTTGTTTCATCAACAGCGGTAGAATAGCTGAGGTTAACCCCTTGGTATTGGACGGCTTCTCCTGCAACTAATTTTGGCTATTTGCATTCTGAGGTAGGATCGCAAATTTAGCCAAGAACTGAATTCCATCCCCCTTTTATGCAAAATCTGGTTGAAATTCGCAGATTGACTACAGTACCGTTCTGTGCAAAAGGTTGTTGGAGTCCAGAATGAACGAATTTACGGGATCGGCAGCTTCACAGGCTGACTTTATTTAGAAAAACGCGGAAGACCTGTGGGGGGACTTCAAGCATACGGACTTTGACAAGTGTAGTGGCACACTGA
>NZ_MAYS01000012.1 GCF_001756855.1 Candidatus Erwinia dacicola
ATTCTCCCTCCAGCGGTCGTTGCAGGAACGCCTGCATGCGCTCATCGATGCCGCGGCAGATGGACGACACCTGGCTACGGCTTTGGCATACAGCGACAGGAGATTGTCCATCCCGGTAATACGGGTCTGATTTTTCTTCACCTTTTGCGGTTCGAAGGTACCGTCACGATCGTGTGGGGTTCGCAGTTCCAGTGAGCCACCACTGCTGGCTACCGTCTTTGTCGAGTAACCATTACGGGCATTGCTACTGGTCCTAGGCTGGTTTTTATCGTACCCGAGATGGTGAGTCATTTCGGCATTGAGGGCGGCTTTCACACTAACTTTTTTCAGCAGCCGATCGAACTGATTGAGATCCTCTGGGGTTTTGAGATTTTTGGTCAGTTCATTAGCCAGAGCCTGTAACTGTTTTACGTCCATAATTTAACCTGTTTTAATGTTGAATTGAATATATCAAAATCAGGCAATTACACAATCTCGTGTACAGGCTCCTAACCGCGGTTAAGAACCTTGCGGAGGCCTTCGAACATTACAACGAATAGCATCCTCAGAGTGCGCTGGAATATCGTTCGAAACGGGAATATCTGCGGCGGCGAACCAGTCATGGGTTAAGCGATAAAAAGTGTCCGCTGCGTTCAGAGGTGCTAGCCCTTGGACATAGCTCTAGCTGATGCCCGGCTGCGCCGCGCCAAATCAGCAAACTCCGGCTATAGCGTTATGATTACAAAGGCAGATAGTGTAGAATACGCTTCCCCTAAAAAAGCGGATCGCGAAACAGCATGGCTGCCGGGGGCAGCAGACTGATTTTTCGCACGAATTTCCCCTTTATATGGCACCATCTTACCAATTAATGATGCCTAGGAAGGCGACACAGAGGTAGCTCCATGAGCGACAAGACCGAAAAGTTACAGAAAGTATTAGCACGCGCCGGGCACGGTTCCCGTCGTGAAATCGAAACCATGATCTCGGCCGGGCGCGTCAGCGTTGACGGCAAGCTGGCCACACTGGGCGACCGAGTTGAGCCAAGCGCATCTATGAAAATCCGCATCGACGGCCAAGTTGTGCCGGTCAACGAATCCATCACTGAAGTCTGCCGCGTACTGGCTTATTACAAGCCGGAAGGCGAACTCTGCACGCGTAACGACCCGGAAGGGCGCCCAACGGTGTTTGACCGTCTGCCTAAACTGCGCGGTGTGCGCTGGATTGCCGTTGGTCGTCTGGACGTTAACACCAGCGGTCTGCTGCTGTTCACCACCGACGGTGAGCTAGCTAACCGCCTGATACACCCGAGTCGCGAAGTTGAGCGCAAGTACGCAGTGCGCGTATTCGGAGCCGTCGACGACGATAAAATGAAAAAGCTGAGCCGTGGTGTGCAGCTGAAAGATGGCCCGGCCGCGTTTAAAACCCTGAAGTTTACCGGTGGTGAAGGGATCAACCAGTGGTACAACGTCACGCTGACCGAAGGGCGTAACCGCGAAGTGCGCCGCCTGTGGGAAGCAGTTGGCGTGCAGGTTAGCCGTCTGATCCGCGTGCGTTACGGCGATATCGGTCTGCCAAAAGGCCTGTCGCGCGGTGGCTGGAGCGAGCTTGAGCTGGCACCGACTAACTACTTGCGTGAGCTGGTGGGTCTGGATGCAGAAACCGTCAGCAAAGTCGCGGTGGAGAAAGATCGCCGTCGCACCAAGGCGAATCAGATCCGTCGCGCCGTTAAGCACCATACTACGACGGCGAAAGCCAGCAAGCCGGGCAGTAATCGCCGCCCGACTAAGTCGTCCAAGCGCCAGCAGCAGGGCTAACCTGCATCCCCTTAAGGGCTAGATATGCCTCGCCCTTGTTAAAGCCAGACGCTAAGCTACCAGTCAATTCCCTGCTGTGCTTGGATCTTGGTATCAAGCTGGCGGAGAACTGTATCAGCAACTTCCTCACCGGGGAAAGCGCTACAGCTACAGTGCCGAGAACCTCAAACGCGGTCCTATTCCCAACTGTGTTGGCATTGAACATCAGCTCAGCTGAAGCCGAACTCAAACAGAAACCTGGCCATTTCGAGATTGACACCATTTTTGGCAAAGACCAGAAGTCATTCCTGCTCACTCTCGTAGATAAGGCCCTAAAAACCGTCATCATTCGGAAGCTGCCCAATAAACGTGCGA
>NZ_MAYS01000013.1 GCF_001756855.1 Candidatus Erwinia dacicola
CGACGAAGGGCTATAACAGCTTCAGCGAAGCCCAGGGCGCGATAATCCGCTATATAACGGGATATTACAGCGCTATCAGGCCCCACTGGTATAACGGCAGTCTGACGCCCAACGAATCTGAGCGGCTGTACTACTTACAGTCTAATGCTGTGGCCAGTATTAGTTGACCACTACACACAGGCTGGTGCTTCAAGGAAAATCGATGAGGAAATGTAATCTGGCAGTAGAAAGCGAGAAAAAACCAGGTTAAAAAGCAGCAGAGAAAGTTAGCGCATCCCAGCTGATCGAACAGATGCGAAACAGTGATCGAACTTCAATGCCAATCTGTGATCGATCAAAGCGGAATACGCACGCAGGATGCCCCACACCCGTCGATAGCCCTAGCTGGACATATCACTGATGATGTCGAGGATGTCCGACAGTATTTCAGCGTCTGCTTCGTTATTACGCCGGTTACAGCGGCTGTCCTGCCAGTCAACTGGACGCTTAACCCGCAGGGATGGGATGGCTGCGTACGCGACACGCTCATGGCACGGCTGACCAGTACTATTCCCCGTCCTTTGGCAACAAGGGCGCGTGCGCTATCCAGTTTCTTGACTGGTCGTACTCCACGGCTTCTTTCAGGATATCAACCTCCATCGTCTTCTTGCTCAGAAGGCGCTGGAGCTCCCGAACCTGCTTCAGCGCTGCTGTGAGTTCAGAGGCTGGCACAACTTCTTCTCCGGCAGCAATGGCGGTGAGGCTGCTTTCCTGATATTGCTTCTTCCACTTGAACAGCAGGCTGGGCTGAATACCGTACAGGCCAGCAACATGGGAAACATTCATGCCCGGCTCCATCGTCTGCTGGATAATGGCGATCTTCTCCTGAGAAGTCTTACGCTTACGGACTTCTTCCCCTAAAAGGATCCCGGTTATCTCAAAGTTGGCGTTAGTGTTAAACATATATTCAAGCCTATCTCTTATCTCAAGATACAGCTACTATCTGGTGTTTCAGGGGGTTATATCAGGATCCGTTTTATGACCTGCTGCACCAGTACGTGCTGATGCCGGGCAAGGTGCACACCGACGACATCCCGGTACCGGTGCAGGAGCCGGGCAGCGAAAAGACGCGCACGGCCTGGCTGTGGATGTACGTGAGGGACGACCACAACGCGGGTTCGCAGCTGCCGGCTGCGGTGTGTGGTTCGCGTACTCACCGGACCGCAAGGGAGTCCATCCACAGCGGCACCTTGCCGAATACGGCGGTATCCTGCAGGCGGACGCGTACGGTGGCTACAATGCGCTGTACGAAGACGGGCGCATCACTGAAGCGGCCTGCATGGCGCATGCCCGCCGGAAAATCCACGATGTTAATACCCGCACGCCGACCGACATCATCACCGAAGCGCTGAAGCGCATCAGTGATGTATGCCATCAAGGCGGAGATACGCGGCAGCCCGGCAGAGGAGCGATTGGCGGTCCGTAATAGAGAAAACTATCCCGTTAATGCAGTCACTGTACGACTGGATACA
>NZ_MAYS01000014.1 GCF_001756855.1 Candidatus Erwinia dacicola
GATGGTAGCTTGGTTGAGGCCTTCACCCCGCTGCTTTTCGATGTAGAACCATTCTTTCTGAGTCAGATGTTTTCCCTGCATGCAACAGGCTCTCCAGTAGGGCCAGAACGGTGATTTTATCCGGGGCTGGTCAGTGGGTCACTTTGTTGCGTTTCGAGTGGGTATGGGCGAGAGATAACGCAGGTAGTGGCTGTCTGCCGCCGCGCTGTCGAGCAGATTTACCGGCTGGATGTGCCACAACAAGCCGCCAAAAATCATCAGGAATGTGATCACCTTCGCGCCGAGAAATATCAGCGTCATGCGGCTAACCACGGCCGTATCCCAGCCAGATAAACAGCGCCACCAGCAGCGCAAACAGTAGCCCGGCGGTGCGGGTAGAGAGATCGACACTCAGCTGACTCAGGCTATGCTGATGAATAATCGCCCCGCTGGCGGAGATATAGGCGTAGGTCAGAATGCCGAGCACAAAAACCACCGACAGTCCGTTAACCAGATTCCAGCTGCGCCCTAGCAGGTCGCGCGTGACGGTATCGAAGCTGGCGCCTGCCGGATAATGCAGACTGGCCTCAAGATAGAGCAGCCCGGAAAGCAGCATGCAAAACCAAGTGAGGATCAGTAATAGTGAATACCAGAGGAACCACGCACCCGACATGACCACCGGCAGGGAGAACATCCCGGCACCAATAATGGTGCCGCTGATGATTAAGGTCCCCCACAGCGTGGAGGTAACGAAGCAGCAGAAGCAGGCACAGCCATGGCAAATCCTTAGCGAGAAACGGTAACAAAACCGGTGCGTGTCAAGGTAGTTGTCGCCTCAGTTGACCTATGCGGCCAGCGTTTCCCGCTCCGGATTCAGCCAGACTTTATCCTGCCAGCTCCAGTTTCTTGTTGCTCCTGACCAGCGATGCGTTTTCCAGCGGAAGTGACCATCGTGAATTCGGGATCAAAATGACCGAGCGGTTCGGGCACTTTACTGCCGTCGCCGTGAAACACTTCAGTGATCAGTTCATGCAGCACAATCACGCTGAAGCTGGCTTGTTCGGCTAATCCAGACATACAATCTCCGTCAGGTAAGATTAAGTCGCTGATAACGACATTCAGCAGACGAAAAAAGGGTGAATCATCGCCCACTTACATCGCTGATTACGGCTTATTCGCCGATTTTCGCCCAGGTATCGCGCAAGCTAACGGTGCGGTTAAACACCAGATTGCTGGCGCTGGAGTAAACGCTGTCGGCACAGAAGTAACCTTCACGTTCGAACTGGTAAGGTGCAGAAGCTTCAGCCTGCTGCATGACCGCTTCGACGTAACCCTGACGAATAACTAGGGATTCCGGGTTAACGGTAGTCAGGAAATCTTCTGCTGCGCCCGGGTTTGGCACGTTGAACAGACGGTCATACAGGCGGAACTCCGTGGGCAGGCTGTGAACAGCTGACACCCAGTGGATCACGCCTTTTACTTTACGACCATCGGCCGGATCTTTGTTCAGGGTATCCACATCACAGGTGCAGAACAGGCAGGTAATGTTGCCACCTTCATCTTTGGCTACGCGCTCAGCTTTGATCACGTAGGCATTGCGCAGGCGCACTTCTTTGCCCATCATCAGACGCTTGTACTGCTTATTAGCTTCTTCACGGAAGTCTGCGCGATCGATCCAGATCTCACGGCTAAACGGCACTTCGCGCGTGCCCATCTCGGGCTTGCTCGGGTGATTCGGCATGCTGATCATCTCTTCATAATGCGCAGGCAGGTTTTCAATCACCACTTTTACCGGGTCCAGAACCGCCATCGCACGCGGCGCGTTTTCATTGAGATCGTCGCGAATACAGGATTCCAGCACGGCCATTTCCACGTTGTTGTCCTGTTTAGTCACGCCAATACGGCGGCAGAACTCACGAATTGATTCGGCGCTGTAACCGCGGCGACGCAGACCAGACACGGTCAGCATGCGCGGGTCATCCCAGCCCTCGACTACTTTCTCAGTGACCAGCAGGTTGAGCTTACGCTTGGACATAATGGCGTATTCGAGATTCAAGCGTGAGAACTCGTACTGGCGCGGATGCATCGGGATGGTAATGTTGTCGAGCACCCAGTCATATAGGCGACGGTTATCTTGGAACTCCAGCGTACACAGCGAGTGGGTGATCCCTTCTAGCGCATCGGAGATGCAGTGGGTGAAATCGTACATCGGATAGATGCACCACTTGTTGCCGGTCTGATGGTGCTCGGCAAATTTAATGCGGTAGATGACCGGATCGCGCATCACTATGAAGTTGGACGCCATATCGATTTTAGCACGCAGGCAGGCGGTGCCTTCAGCAAAACCACCGGCGCGCATTTTGGCAAACAGCGCGAGGTTCTCTTCCACGCTACGGTCACGATAAGGGCTATTTTTACCCGGCACCGTCAGGCTACCACGGTATTCACGGATCTGCTCAGGTGACAGTTCGTCAACGTAAGCCAGACCTTTACCGATCAGCTCAACCGCATAGTTGTGCAGCTGTTCGAAATAGTCAGATGAGTAGCGTACTTCGCCGCTCCACTCAAAGCCAAGCCACTGCACGTCACGTTTGATTGACTCAACAAACTCTAGGTCTTCTTTTACCGGGTTAGTGTCATCAAAACGCAGATTGCACTGCCCCTGATAATCCTGAGCAATGCCAAAGTTCAGGTAGATCGATTTTGCATGACCAATATGCAGGTAACCGTTCGGCTCAGGCGGGAAGCGGGTATGCACGGTGGTATGCTTACCGTTCGCCAGATCTTCGTCAATGATCTGACGAATAAAGTTAGTTGGGCGGGCTTCAGCCTCACTCATCTCAATTTCCTCAATAATGCATAGCGCACATTAGCTATAAAATAACGGAGCATGATCCACAAAGCACGGAGGTGAAACAACCGTTCGTTGCGGGAATCTGATAAAAAAGGCAGGAATTGCTTCCCACCCTTGCAGACTAGCCTCAGCCGGATGGCTTAGCCATTAATTTCGTATAAACGGGTCTCACCGGCAACCACCGTTTCGCCCGCAAGCAGCATGATGCCAGCAAAATCATCAATGTTGCTGACCACGACTGGGCTCACCATCCAACAGGCATTGGCATTGAGGAACTCAAGGTCCATTTCCAGCACCGGGTGTGCCCTCTTCCATGTACGTAGCGCCCTTACAGGGC
>NZ_MAYS01000015.1 GCF_001756855.1 Candidatus Erwinia dacicola
GCTCCTGCTGCTCCTGCTGCGGCACGATGAGCGGGCCGCAGAAACGCTGGGCCAACCAGGTTGCTAGAGTGATGAACAGCCAGCTGATCAGCGTAGCGGTGATTAAATCAATTAACCAGTGCATCCCCAGCAGCAGGCGGCTGCCCATCACCGTCACCGCCCAACCAATCAGGATAACAATCGTTACAGTACGGCGGCGCGGCCACAGCAGGCCGACGCCAAGCAGCGCCCAGCTGGCGGCGAATATGCTGTGACCGGAAGGGAACGCAAATCCGGTTTCAAACGCCCAGTGCTTTTTCAGCCATTCGGGAAGTTGGGCATCGTTCGCCACCGCACTGCGCACCATTTCACAGCGCTGCTTACGCTTCTGTTCATAGAATTGCCGTTCATTGATGCCGTGGGTCTTTTCCAGCCACAGCACATAAGGCCGCGGTTCCTGCACCCCCTCTTTAATCACGCTCTTGGTATACTGGCCTGCTAGCAGCGTGCCCATGATTATTGTTAATAAGAATACGGCAGGCTTAAGGCGGAAACGCAGGCACCAGATAAACCATATACACAAAACCGCGCTGGTCAGCATGCCCCAAGGGCTGGTGACCGTTTCGGTGAACCAAAACAGAACCAGATGGCCTATTCCCATTTCGCCCGGCTGCCACTGCCAGCCATATAGCATCACGCCGAACGGCATAATCAGTAACAGCAGTGCGCCGAGAGTAGTGCGTTTTACGATATCAGCCATTTTGTTCCTTTACGCCTCTGTGATTGACAACAATGTATTGACATCCTCCCTGCCCTAAAAGACGGGGATTTCTACAGCGTTCAGACCGAAGCCTGAATCACCTCAGCGGGTTCCTGCTTCAACGGGCGGTCTGACTGCACTATCCCTCCATAGGCAAGCACGGTATGCCCTGCCGCTAAAATGTTACGAGCACCGTTAATATCGGCGTTCTCGGTATATCCGCATTCAAGGCACTGAATTTAACTTTGCGGCTTAACTGGCGCTGAAGCATTGCCAACTTGCGCTGGTTTGCTTTAAAGCTGTTGACTGGATGGTATACCGTGCCATCAGAAAGCATTGCTAATTTTGTGACTCCGGCATCCAGACCAACCATCGACTCAGCATTGTGAACGGCATCAGCTACTTCGTATTCCGTCTGGATACTGACGTACCATTTGCCGTATGACTGGCTGACCGTGACGTTTTTCACTTCGCCGGTGACTTCACGGCTATTGCGATAGCGTACCCGTCCCAATTTTAGAAGCGATATACGATTGTTGGTCTGATCGAGCTTCACGCCTTGCGGGTAGCGGAATGCATCGTTTGGGCCGCGTTTCTTGAAACGCGGGAATGAAGCACGCTTCTGGAAGAAATTTTTGTAGCCGCGCTCCAGATCTTTCAGTGACTGCTGCAACGGCTGTGATGGCGCGTCTTTTAGACATTGGGTTTCAGGGGCTGATTTCCACTCAATGAGCCATGAAACCATTTTTGTGTAAGGAATATACTTATTTCCAGCCTCAGAATTCTCATTCTGAAGCGCTAACACACGATTGAAAACGAAGCGACAAACCCCTGCAAAGCGCCGCATATCACGCTCCTGCTGACCATTTGGTCTTAACTAGAATTTGAAGGCTTGAAGTCGTTTCATGACTATTATTATACTTTGGTCTATGACAAAAGAAACTGATATTCGACGAGGAAGACACTGCGTTTTCCTGATGCATGTTCACTTGGTATTCGTCGCCAAATATCGACGACAGATATTTGATCTTGATGCCATCGAAAAGCTACGCAGCTACTTTGCCAGCGTATGCGCTGATTTTGATGTTGAACTGGTTGAAATGGACGGCGAATGCGACTATGTGCATTTGCTGATCAATTATCCGCCAAAACTGGCAATATCAAATCTGGTCAACAGTCTTAAAGGCGTATCCAGCAGGTTGCTTCGCCGTGACCGGTCAGATATCGCCCTACGCTATTACTACAAAGGCGTTCTATGGACACCGAGTTATTTTGCAAGCAGTTGCGGTGGTGCGCCGATTTCGATCATCCGACAATACATCGAGCAGCAGCAAACACCAAGTTAGTCGGAAAACCGCGCCTTATGTCCCCGCCCTGAAGGACGGGATTTTACGGTGCACCTGATAAAGGGAGGCAACATCATTGTTTTACAGCGGATATTGGGCCATGCGGATATTTCACAAACGATGGTTTATGCACACTTCGCACCAGATTATTTACTGGACGCTGTGAGTTATAATCCTCTCAGCGGAATGTCTACATTGTGTCCACACTCTGGAGGCAAAACGGGGGATTTGCGGGTTACTTAAGTATCTAACATACTGATTTGGCGCAGTACCTTACAGGGCTGCGCCTGTCATAATCCCACAATCAAGGGGAAGGTCAAAGGGGGAGATAATGAACATTAGCGACGTGGCAAAAAAAACCGGGTTAACCAGCAAAGCGATTCGTTTTTACGAGGAGAAAGGGCTGGTGACGCCGCCGTTGCGGACGGGAAACGGCTATCGCAGCTACAGTGCCAAACAGCTGGATGAGCTGACGCTGCTGCGCCAAGCCCGCCAAGTGGGGTTTAATCTGGATGAGTGCCGTGAAATGGTCAGCCTGTTCAACAGCCCGCAGCGCCACAGCTCTGAGGTGAAAACGCGGACGCTGAGCAAAGTGGCGGAGATTGAAGGGCATATCACCAAGCTGCAGCTGATGCGCCAGAACCTGTTAGATCTGGCCGCCAGCTGTCCCGGTGATGACGGGGCCGACTGCCCCATCATCGATCACCTCGCGGGTTGCTGCCACAGCGCCAAAAGCCGCTAGCCAGCGCGGCGCACCACGCGCAGCGTAATTCCCTCCACCGCCACCACGACGATGTGGGTTCCCGCAGGCAAATCTTCCTCCGCCTGCACACGCCAGTTACCGTCCCCGATGCGCACATGGCCGAAGCCGTTGACCAGCGGCGCATCCAGCGTTAGCTGGCGACCAACCATCTGCTGCCCGCGCTGGTTTAAGGTAGAAGGGGGCTGCTGGCGATCGCGGCCTTTCAGCCAGCTGTACCACCACAGCGCGGCGAGAATGGTCAGCACGGCGAAGCTCAGCTCCTGCCACGCCCACGGCATCGGCACCAGCCACACCAGCAGGCTGACCAGCACCGCCGCCACGCTGCTCCACAGCAGATAGCCGCTGGTGCCGAACATCTCGGCGGCCAGCAGCAGGCCGCCCAGCGTTAGCCACAGCGGCCATGGATTAGCAAACAGCTCATCCACCAGCATCAACGTTTACGCTCCGCTTTGCTTTCGCCCAGCAGCTCGCCGATCCCGGCGATGGAGCCCATCAGGCTGCTGGCATCCAGCGGCATCATCACCACTTTGCTGTTGCTGGAAGAGCCGATATTTTGCAGCGCGTCGGTATATTTCTGCGCCACGAAGTAGTTAATCGCTTGGATATCCCCGGAAGCAATCGCTTCGGACACCATTTTGGTGGCCTGCGCTTCCGCTTCAGCCCCGCGCTCACGCGCTTCGGCCGCGAGGAATGCCGACTGACGCTCGCCTTCCGCTTTCAGGATCTGCGACTGCTTCTCGCCTTCGGCGCGCAGGATCGCCGCCTGACGTACCCCTTCAGCTTCGAGGATATCGGCGCGCTTGGTACGCTCAGCCTTCATCTGCGCGTTCATCGACGCAATCAGTTCGGCAGGCGGGCGCACGTCGCGGATCTCAATACGGGTGATTTTGATGCCCCACGGGTTGGTGGCTTCATCGACAATATGCAGCAGGCGTGTATTAATGTTATCGCGCTGCGACAGTATCTCATCCAGCTCCATCGAGCCAAGCACGGTACGCATGTTGGTCATGGTGAGGTTGATGATCGCCAGCTTAAGGTTGCTGACCTCATAGGCGGCGCGCGCCGGGTCGACCACCTGAATAAAGCATACGGCATCGATGGTGACGCTGGCGTTATCTTTGGAGATGATCTCCTGCGAGGGGATATCCAACACCTGTTCCATCATATTGATTTTACGACCTACGCGATCCATAAACGGGATTACCAGATTCAGGCCAGGCTGCAGCGTATTGGTGTAGCGACCGAAACGTTCCACGGTCCACTGGTAGCCCTGCGGAATAATTTTTATCCCGGACCAGACAAGGATCAGTGCCAGAACGATAATGATGGGAATGACAGTCAACATAAAATAACCTCCGGATTGTTATTGTTGTAGGGGCCGATGGTGTTACGTGCCACCCCTGTCTGGCACGTGTGCCAACCGTGAAGGGTCGACCGGAAAAGAAGGTTAACCCTTACGGGTTCAGTGCTCTCCTGGGCTAGGCGGTCAAGCAGAGGTGTCAGATGCTCGCAGTGCTGGCTGTGGCCGGACTAGAAGTAGAACAGAACGGAGATCTGCATCGACCGTTCTAGCGTCTGGTGCAGGTTAGTTTCGTTAATCTCGACGCTCGCGGCTTATGGTGACATGAATTTCATCTCTTTAATGACTGATGTTGCTAATTGTATGGGGGCAGAGGCCGCAGCTTCAAGGCCCGTAGGATAATTCTGGCGTAATAACCGATCCATCATCCAGCCCGGCAGTAAACGGCGCAACGCGCTGAGCGCGTGTGCGACCAGCGTCAAAGGATAGCGCAGGCGCGGGCGGCGGCTCTCCAGCGCGTGCCGCAGCTTGGGCAGAATAGCCTTCGGCAGCAGCGTGAATCGCGCGGCAATGCCGGGGTCCTTCACCGGATGTTCCTGCTGAGACTGATGGCCGTTGTCAGTAAGGCGAGTGTAGATCGGGCCGAGCTCGATCAGGCTGACGCACACGCCGCGGGCGTGCAGCTCCATGCGTAACGCATCGGACCAAGCTTCCAGCGCATATTTACTCGCGGCATAAGCCCCGCGTTTCGGTGTGGAGATTAAGCCCATAACCGAGCTAGTATTGATAATGCACCCGCTGCCGCCGTTGAGTAATGCCAGCAGCAGGGTGGTGAGTTGGTGGGTGTCGAACAAGTTGGTGGCGAACTACGGCTCCAGCTGTTGGCGTGAGATCGACTGCAGCGGGCCATACAGCCCGAAGCCGCCGTTGTTAAACAGTCCGTAGAGATCGCCAGCGCACAGCGTGAAGATCTGCGCGGCGGCCCGCTCAACACTGGCAGCATCGTCAAGGTAGAGCAGCACGCCGCTGAAGCCCAGCTCGTTCATGCGCTCCATATCCTGCGGTTTACGGCAGGCGGCAATTACATGGTAGCCGCGCCGCGGCAGATCGTTGGCGCAGACCAGCCCGATCCCGCTGGAACTTCTGGTAATCACTATCGATTTTTGCATTTTCTTTAGCTGTTAAGGTACCCAACGCCGGGTCACTCATGCTTAACTAATGGTGCCAGTTCTTTCGCCATCAGTTCGGCAATAAAAGGTTGCGCCGCCGGATTCGGGTGGATGCCGTCATCCTGCACCCATTCCGGCTTCAGATAGACCTGCTCCATAAAAAACGGCACCAGCAGAATGGCATATTGCTTGGCTAATTTAGGGTAGATGGCGGCGAAATAGTCCGTATAGCGTTTGCCGTAGTTAGCAGGCAGCATCACCTGCATCAGCAGCGGCTGCGAGGCTGCGCGTTCGGGGCCTTCACCTGCGTAATATCTGGTTCAGATCCTGTTCTACCTGCTGCTGCAGGAAACTACGTAACCTGTCGTTGCCCCCCCAGCTCAATAAGTACCCAGCGCGGCTGATGCTGTTTCAGCAGCGCGGGAAGACGCGCCAGTCCCTGCGTCGCGGTACCGCCACTTATGCCACCGTTAACAATCAACGGCGACTTTTGCCACTTATCATTAAGTAACGCAGGCCATGTGGCCGTAGCGGACATGCGGTAACCAGCATTCAGACTGTCGCCCTGCACCAGCAGCGTATCTGCCGCCATCGCACGCAGCGTCATGAAGGCTAATAACAGGAAAGAGTAATGCCAGCGGAAAACATTCTTGAAGTTCATCGTCTTAGTAAGTCCGTCGGTCAGGGTGATCATCATCTTTCCATCCTTACCGGAGTTGAGCTGGTTGTCAAACCGGCTGAAACTATCGTGCTGATCGGCGAGTCGGGATCGGGCAAGTCGACGCTGTTCGGCATTTTGACCGGATGGGACGACGGTAGCGAAGGCGAAGTGCTGATGCTCGGCCAGCGGCTGCACAAGATGAACGAAGAGCAGAGGGCGGAGCTGCGGGCGAAAAACGTCGGCTTTGTGTTCCAGCCGTTTATGCTGGTGCTGACCCTTAACGCGCAGGAAAACGTCCAGCTGCCCGCCCTGCTGGCCCAGTGGGGTTAGGCGAGCGCCTGACGCACCTGCCCGCGCAGCTTTCTGGCGGGGAATAGCAGCGCAGGGCAGGCGCGCGCGTTTAACGGCGGTAGAGTCTTAGG
>NZ_MAYS01000016.1 GCF_001756855.1 Candidatus Erwinia dacicola
TTGCCGAACTCGAACACACGTTTAACACCAGAGGGCGAAAATCTCTGGGCTATCGTTCTCCCAATGAAGTATTTTTAACGCACTTATTGGCAGCATAAGCCCCCTCCGTTTTGTTGCGTTTCAACTGGGTATGGGGCCTTCGGCTGCGGAGAGTGCGATAGCTTCCAGCACTTTTGATACCTGCAACCCTTCGGCAAAGTCCGTCCACATGCGGTCATCAGCGGCGATGCCGTTGATCAGGTCACGCACTTCAGGGGTTTTCTGGTCGTTAAAGCCGATGCTGTGCCCGGCAGAGATGCAGAATGCCGCATAGTCCGGGTGCGCCGGGCCGGTGAGGATAGTCTTGAAGCCCTGGTGCCTTGCCGGTTTATCATGAATATACAGTTCCAGCTCCGCCATGTGCTCCTGGGTATAGCGAATGCTGCCTTTGGTGCCGGCGACCACATAGGTTAGGCCCATTTTGCTGCTGCAGGCGATGCGTGACGTTTCAATCACGCCGTGCGCGTCGTTGGCAAAACGTAGCAGCGCGCTGGCCTGATCTTCGTTTTCCACATCGCGCAACTGTGACGAATTTTTCAGGTCCGGGCGCTGTTTGATTACCGTCATCATATCGCCGCTTACTTCATCGATATTACCGTCAAGGAAGTGCGCCATATTGACGACATGCGCCGCCAGATCGCCGAGCGCGCCCCGCCCCGCCCGCGCTTTCTGGCAGTGCCAGTCGCGCGGCGTGTTCGGGTTTGCCAGATAATCTTCATTGATGGGTACCGTAAAAATGCACCACTTCGCCAATTTAACCGCGCTCAATAATTTTACGCGCCAGCTGGCTGGTCGGGTTTTTCATATAGTTGAAGCCAATCAGCGGTTTTACCCCGGCTTTTTGCGCAGCACGCACCATCTCTTCGGCATCCACCACGTCGATATTTTTATCCGCCACCAGCTGGTGCCAGTCAGGTAGAGTCTTAGGACGTGGTGTAAATTTGGAAGGATGGTGAGAGCCATTGGCTTATCCGGTAAGGTAATGGTTAATTAGACAATTATCTCAGAAGGAGTCAACCGATGGCCGACAACAGCATGACATTCAGCAACACCCTGATGCAACTCGGCGGCGAGGACTTTCTGCGTGAACTCACCGAATTTATGCTCAACCGCATCATGGAGGCCGATGTCACTCAGCGCATCAACGCAGAGCCTCATGAGCGCAGTGACGAGCGGGAGACCTACCGTAACGGCTACCGTGACCGTCAGTACCACACCCGCCTCGGTACCCTGGACCTGCGTATACCGAAGCTGCGTGAAGGCTCGTACTTCCCGTCCTTCCTTGAGGCCCGCAGGCTGTCGGAGAAAGCACTGAACGCGGTCATCCAGGAAGCGTGGATAAACGGCGTCTCCACCCGTAAGGTTGACGCGCTGGTGCAG
>NZ_MAYS01000017.1 GCF_001756855.1 Candidatus Erwinia dacicola
TCATCGTAAGATTGCCGAACTCAAACACACGCTCAACACCAGAGGGCGAAAATTTCTGGGCTATCGCTCTCCCAATGAGGTATTCGCCAGCTTCAAGGCGGTGGCGATGGATAGTTTAAGCCGGTTATAGGTAGTTATTCAGCACCAACGCAGATCTGTTGTAGGGGCCGCCCTTTTTTCTGGTCAGCCCGTAAATCTTATTTCAAAATGGTAAACGCGGTGGTGACGTGCTTCACGCCGCTTACCCGGCTGGCGATATCCGCTGCTGCTTTCGCTTCTGAATCCGTCACCAGACCCAGCAGGAACACTTCGCCATTCTCAGTGGTCAGTTTCACATTCGACGATTTCACCTGATCGCTACCCAGCAGCTGTGAGCGCACTTTGGTGGTGATCCAGGTATCTGAAGACGCCGTGCCGAAGCTGACTTTGTCGCCGGTACGGATCTCATTATACACCTCGGTTGCGCCATCCACGCCCACGGCGATCTGTTTCGCACGCAGCGCCAGATCGGCACTCGGTGATTGCCCGGTCAGCAGCACATTACCCTGATATGCGGTGGCAACAATATGAGCGCTCTGTTTGATCTGCTCATCTTTCGACAGCGCGTTAGTGACGCGCAGTTCTAATGTGCCGTCATCAAGCTGCGTACCAACGGAGCGCGGGTCAGTGGCTGATTTAGTTGCCACGGCCGCACTGCCAACAACCGCCGCGACACAGCCCTGTAGCATCAACGCGGTAAGGATAACTGCACATGCAGATAATGCCTTCATTTAAGCTCCTTAAACATCCTGGTGGGGAAACAAAGTGTTATCTATTAAATCGCACAGACAATTCACGGTGAGCATATGCATTTCCTGAATTCTCGAACTGCGGTGGGAAGGAATGCGGATCTCCACATCCTGCGGACCCAGCAGACCGGCGAGCTCGCCGCCTTCGTAGCCGGTCAGGGCGATAATTGTCATATCGCGGGTGACCGCTGCCTCTACGGCTTTGACAATATCACGGCTATTACCGCGCGTTGAAATTGCCAGCAGAATATCGCTGGCATGGCCTAAAGCGCGCACCTGCTTGGCGTAAATTTCTTCGTGCAGGCGGTCATTACCAATTGCCGTTAGTAGCACGTTATCCGCGCTCAGCGCAATGGCGGGCAGGCTTGGGCGCTCGGTCTCAAAACGGTTAATCATACTGGCAGTAAAATGCTGGGCATTGGCGCTGGAGGTTCCATTGCCACAGCTCAGTATTTTGTTGCCATTAAGCAGCGACTGTACCATGGTCATTGCTGCACGTGAAATGGCATCCGGCAGCGCTTCTGCCGCCGCGATTTGTGTTTGAATACTTTCCGTAAAACAGACTTTGATTCTTTCCAGCACGTCATTCACCTAGTCTAGTTATTCTGCTGTAAACGCATTGGGTAACCATTCCACCTGCTCGCCGGTGATCGCTACCACATCAAAACGACAGTCGGTGGTGTCAAAACTTTGCCCGTGACCATTAAGCCACAGCGCTACTGCACGCAGCAGCTTCAGCTGTTTACTGCAAGTGACGCTGGCCGCCGCGCCGCCAAAGCGGTCACTGCTGCGGTAGCGCACCTCGACAAATACCCACGTTTTGCCGTCGCGCATGATCAGGTTAATTTCGCCTGAGCGGTAGCGCACGTTAGCGGCGACAAAACGCAGGCCTGAAGTTTCCAGCAGGCGGCAAGCCTGACGTTCACAGCTTGTCCCTTGCTGCTGCCAGCTTAGTTGGTCGGAACGATCTGTCCCTGACGATACTGGTTCCATACTAACTTCCTGTTAATCACGCAGTCCTGGTCCGCGCTCAGACTGCCGGTGTCGCCCTTAACCTGGAAGCCCGGCAGCGGGCGCATCTCGTTAAAGTGGTTTGCCAGTGTCCAAGCATCAATGCCCATCGCGTAGAGGAGCACCAGCGAGTAGTGGTTGTTAAACATCTTCGCCGCCTGCTGCATCAGCGCCGGGTTGGCACCGGAAAGCAGCGGTGCATCGCTAAATTGCAGGCCATCCACTTCCAAACGGTAGTCCGGGCTGCCGCCGGCCTGATAGCTGCGCGAGCCAGCATACAGGCCCACATTATTACGGCTGCTGACGCGCATGGAGAGCATCGGCTTAATCAGTGCCAGTTCATCCTGCGTGGCGACGATATACACCGAATCAACGCTACTGCCGCTGGTGGTGGTCATTGGTTCAGCAACCGGGGTCGGGATCGTCAGGCCGCCAATGGTGACACCCGCGGGCTGTTCAGGCTGCACGTTAACCGGCGTACCGCTCAGACGGATACCGGCACCGCTGTTGATCCTCTGCTTCAGCTCTGCGGTCGAACCAAACTGCTGCTGCACGGTGCTGCCGCCCAGCTTCTGCCACTCAGCGGCAAAGGCTTTATTTACGCGGTTGCCGAGCGAGCTGCGCGGAACCAGCAGCAGCGGTGTACGTTCGCTATGGTCCCACATATGATGCGCGGCATCACGGGCTTCGTCTTCAGGAAGAAGCGCAAAGTAGCAAATATTCGGATGGTTCTGGATGGTTTCCGGTTCGTTAAGCGCCAGAACGTTGAGGGTCGTCTGGCTAGCTGCCAGCTTTCGACGTTGCTTTTCAGCAGCGGGCCGACAACAAGCGTAGCGCCATCTTTTTGCGCCAGCACCAGCACCTGCTCAATCGGCTGGCTGCTGGTATCATAGACCTGCACCTGCATGCCGCTGGACGGCGGCGCGGTTTCTACGCTGTTGGCCGGCGCGGACTGCGGCTGCACGTCCTGTAGCTGCGCAGCGGCAGCAGCCTGCGGGGCTTCAACCGGTGACGCAGGTGCAAATCCCTGTACCAGCACGCCGTTTTTCGCGTCGTTAAAGCCTTTCTGAATTGCGTTAGCAAACACCTTCGCTTGGCCGCTCAGCGGCAGCAGCAACGCGATTTTTCCGGTGGAAACGGTCTGGAAGCTCTGCACCTGGCTTAGCGCGGTGGGCAGCATTTTTGCCGCCGGATTATTCGGATAGCGCGTCTGCCAGTCGCGGATCCCGGCTTTCAGCATATCCGGGTCGCTGTTATTGGCTTTGTAAACGCCGTAAAGATCCAACCAGCCCTGCAGCACGTTTTCATCCGTGTTGATGTTCAGGCTGTTGATCTGCTCAGGCGTCATCTGGGTTAGCGCTTGCCAGGTGGCATCAATTTTCTTCTGCTTGTCTGCTGGGTTGGTCAGCAGCGGCTCCTGGGCAATAGCAATATAGGCGCGCAGCACTTCCAGCAACGGACGACCTTGGCTGGCGGCGATCAGCAGCTGGTAGTAGCGGGCCTGCTGATCTTTCGACAGACTCGCGATATCAACCTGCTTCAGCTGGTCAGCGGCGGCGGGCAGATTTTGCTGCATCACGCTGAACTGAGCCTGCAGCAGCTGGCGCTCCTGCTGCTGGGTGGCGTCGAGATTTCGCAGCAACTGGGAGAACTGATCGCTCGCCTGCGGCACCTTGCCTTCGTTCAACAGCGCTCTGATTGCAAGTAATTGCCAGCCAACCTTGTTATCATCTGCGCTTTGCTGCATCTGTTGCAGGTAACAGTCAGAGGTGCCGGTTGCGGCTCCCTGCACATTCGCCTCGGGCGTTTGTGGGGCCTGGTCGGTACATCCGGCAAAAATCAGGGCGGCCAGCAGAAGCGGTACCGTGCGTAGCGCTTTGCGCTGAAAAACTTTCAAAGGAAGCATACTGTATCCAGTGATGTTTTTTTCAAGATGCTCAATATTAAATCGGCAATTCGGATGAAACAATGAAACAACACGATCAGGCAGATATTTCTGCCAGCACGCTCTATATCGTTCCCACACCCATCGGTAATTTGGGCGATATCACCCAGCGGGCACTGACGGTGCTTGCGAGCGTCGATCTGATCGCAGCGGAAGATACACGTCATACCGGACGGTTGCTACAACATTTCGCCATCAATGCACGCCTGTTCGCACTGCATAACCATAATGAACAGCAGAAAGCGGAAGTGCTGCTGGCGAAGCTGCGCGTAGGGCAGAGCGTGGCACTGGTTTCTGATGCTGGTACGCCGCTGATCAACGATCCCGGCTACCACTTGGTGCACCTGTGCCGTGAAGCGGGGATCCGCGTGGTGCCACTGCCGGGTGCCTGTGCCGCGATTGCCGCGCTGAGCGCAGCCGGCCTGCCGTCGGATCGTTTCTGTTACGAAGGGTTTCTGCCGTCGAAAAGCAAAGGCCGCTGCGACACGCTGCGCGCGCTGGAGCAGGAGCCGCGCACCATTATCTTCTACGAATCCACCCACCGCCTGCTCGACAGCTTGAAGGATATGGTGACGGTGCTGGGTCCCGTGCGCTATGTGGTGCTGGCGCGTGAAATCACCAAAACATGGGAGTCGATCCACGGTGCGCCTGTGGGGGAGCTGCTGGCCTGGGTGCAGGAAGAAGAGAACCGCCGTAAAGGTGAGATGGTGCTGATTGTTGGAGGCTATCATCAGGCGGAAGAAGAGGCGCTGCCGCCGGAAGCGCTGCGTACTTTGGCGCTGTTGCAGAGCGAGCTGCCGCTGAAGAAAGCTGCCGCACTGACCGCCGAGATCCACGGCGTGAAGAAAAATACGCTGTATAAGTACGCTGGAGCAGCAGAGTGAGTGACAACTTGGTGAAAACCCTATAAACTTCGCGCCGAAGCTGACCAGACAGTCGCTGCTTTGTTGCCGTCCTCCTTCGGGTGAGACAGACAGAGGGGAGGAAAGTCCGGGCTCCATAGGGCAGGGTGCCAGGTAACGCCTGGGGGGCGCAAGCCCACGACCAGTGCAACAGAGAGCAAACCGCCGATGGCCCACGCAAGTGGGATCAGGTAAGGGTGAAATGGTGCGGTAAGAGCGCACCGCGCGGCTGGCAACAGTTCGTGGCACGGTAAACTCCACCCGGAGCAAGGCCAAATAGGGGTTCACCAAGTACGGCCCGTATTGAACCCGGGTAGGCTGCTTGAGCCAGTGAGCGATTGCTGGCCTAGATGAATGGCTGTCCACGACAGAACCCGGCTTACCGGTCAGCTTCGAACTCATTCAATAAAAAAAACCGCTCCGGCGGATTTTTTTGTTTTGCTGCTCTGAACCGGTAGGGTCGAGGCCTGCCTCGACCGGGTGTTTATGGGGCAAACAGGAAAGCGGCTTACCGGTGATATTCTACAGCAGCTGGCAGACGATAACTAGGCGTGCCAGCGTTTGATGTCGCCCAGCGCGCACTAAAACTGCTGCTGGGCGCAGCTGACGCGTACGCGACCAAGTGGAATACGCGTCAGGTGGCGCACCGTCACCTAGCTTTCCATCGACACCAGCCACTTGCCGTCAGGGATCTCAGTCCAAGCCTGCTCGGCAATCCACTGGCGCTTGCCTGAAGCACACTGTCCGGCACTTCTTTTGCCCCACTCTGGAAATCGATTTGTAGGCTTAAGCTAAAACTCCTTGTTATTTCACTTTTAGTAAAAATAAAATTTATATTGTGGAGTTGTGTGATTTTACTAGGCTGTGTCCCTTA
>NZ_MAYS01000018.1 GCF_001756855.1 Candidatus Erwinia dacicola
AGGTATTTTAAACGCACTTATTGGCGGCATAAGCCCCCTCCGTTTTATTGCGTTTCAACTGGGAATGGGGCTTATGATATTTGTGTTGTATCACAACAATCGCTCTAACGTGTTAACCGCCTCGGCCTGTGTTGTGGCAGAATAGTCGCATTGTTTGCGTCAGGCGACTGACAAAGCGCTATCTAATGATAGCGTACTACCTGAAGTTTCTGGAGAGTCACATGCAGCTTAAACGGGTGGCAGAAGCCAATCTGCCAACGCCATGGGGGGATTTCCTCATGGTCGGTTTTGAAGAACTGGCAACCGGTCGTGACCACGTTGCCCTAGTTTATGGCGATATATCTGATAACAAAGCGGTGCTGGCTCGCATTCATTCTGAATGCCTGACTGGCGATGCCCTGTTCAGCCTGCGCTGTGACTGTGGTTTCCAGATGGAAGCAGCGATGGCGCAGATTGCCGAACTTGGCCGCGGTATTCTGCTTTATCATCGTCAGGAAGGCCGCAATATCGGGTTGCTGAACAAGATCCGCGCTTATGCGTTACAGGATAAAGGCTACGACACCGTTGAAGCTAACCACCAGCTCGGCTTTGCCGCTGATGAGCGTGACTTCACCCCGTGCGCCGACATGTTTAAGCTGTTAGGTGTGGAAGAAGTTCGCCTATTGACCAACAATCTGCGCAAGGTAGAGATCCTCACTGAAGCCGGGATCAACATCGTGGAGCGCGTTCCGCTAATCGTTGGGCGCAACCCAAAAAACGCCCACTATCTGGATACCAAAGCCGCAAAAATGGGCCATTTGTTATCTAAGTAAGTGCAAAAAAGCGGGCCTGCTCTGGCCAGCTCTCTCTTCGTACTCTCGCTAGTCCAGCATATTCCTGATCACATAGTGCAGAATGCCGTCATTCTGGTAATAGGTCAGCTTCATTACCGGTATCTATACGACAGCGTATATCCAGCTTCCTTATGACCATCCCGCCAGTTAAGGTCGCTTTGTGTCAATATCGATCGAATTCTGCCCCCCCTAGAGGTGCGGACGATTTCTTGGACTCTCAGGAGAGAAATAATGTTTACCGAAGCAGAACGGATCCGCGCAATTGAGCTTTACTTTAAATACGGCAGAAAACTGGCTCCCGTGGTTCGTGAGCTGGGGTACCCCTCTAAAAGAAATCTGCGACGCTGGATCCGTTTATGGGAAGCGAGTGACGGTGCTACAGAAATCATACGCCATAAGCCACATTACTCTGATGTGCAAAAGCAGGCTGCTGTTGAACATTATCTTAACCATTGTTGCTGCCTAGCGTTTACCACTAGGACTTTCGGTTATTGTCAATACCGATCGAATTCTGACCCACCCCCATTGAATTACTCGAACGTTGTTGCTTTCGTTTTCTTCTGGATTTGACCACTTTTCAGCTTATCCTTCAGTCGGTAGCTTTGGCCGCTGATTTGGGCAATATGCGCATGGTGAAGCAGCCGATCCAGCATCGCTGCCGTCAGCGTTTCGTCATCACCAAACGTTCCGGACCACTGAGTAAACGGCAGGTTGCTGGTCAGGATCACGCTGCCTGACTCATAGCGTTTAGCAACGACCTGAAAGAACAGGTTCGCCTCCATTTTACCGAACGGCAGATAGCCCACTTCGTCAATGATCAACAGCTTAGGCTTACCTACAACGCGGTTCAGGTAGCCCTTCAGGTCACCCTGACGGTGTGACGCCATCAGTTGCAGCATCA
>NZ_MAYS01000019.1 GCF_001756855.1 Candidatus Erwinia dacicola
TTCATGCGTAACGTGCTGGGGCGAGTCAGCAGAGCCAGCCAGTCGGTTGTCCGTGCCGCGTTGCAACAGGTGTTCGTGCAGACGGAGGAACAAAACGCCCATGCCACCTGGCGCGAGGTCGCGGCCCAGCTGGAAAAGAACTTCCCGGCAGTCACAGAGATGATGGACGAAGCGGAGGCGGAGGGGCTGGCGTACTTCGGGTTCCCGGGAGCGCACCGGGTGAAAATCCACTCCACGAACACGCTGGAGCGCCTGAATAAAGAGGTGAAGCGGCGTTCCCACGTGGTGGGTATTTTTCCCAACGAAGAGAGCATAACCCGGCTTCTGGGTGCGGTGCTGACGGAGCAGAACGAAGAATGGCTGTTGCAGAACCGCTACCTGCCGCAGCACAGCATGGCGGAGATAGAGCAGACCGCTGAAAACGATGTGATCGAGGCGCTGCCACTCAGCGCTTAACAGACATATTACCGGACCGGAAGGCTGGATCTGAATTTACACCACCTTGACGGACTCGACCTAATGGTTCAGCGTATACCGCGCATGAAACGAGGAAGTTTGCCAGAGAGCTGAACCTAGAGCCCTGTACAACAGCGGTGAGTAGCTCACAGAGTAATGGCATGGCCGAACGGTTCGTGAAAACGATGAAGGAAGACTATATCGCGTTCATGTCAAAACCGGAGGTGAGAACAGCCCTGCGAAACCTTGCAGCAGCGTTCACGCATTATAATGAGAACCACCCGCACAGCGCGCTGGGGTATTACTCTCCGAGGGAATACCGGCGGCAGTAGGCATTGTTAACTTAAGATACAAAAGCTGTCTGGAGATGACGGGGCAAGATCACGGCATAAGCTCCCTCCGTTTTGTTGCGTTTCGACTGGGAATTGCACAGGCTGGCACAGCCTGAAAGGAAATGAATTAGGAATTAACCGGGAATCGCATACTGAGAAAAGTCTGATGCTGTACGATTGTACGGGAACAGGCAAAACTATGCCTGACAGCAGCGCTCGCTTCTGACAAAATAGACGTAATACCCGATTTAACTCAACACAGATGGACCCCCTCTCTGATGGTAGCAGAAATTATTGACGGTAAAACGATTGCGCAGCAGGTGCGACAGGAGGTTGCAGAGCTGGTACGGCAGCGCTTGGCGGCCGGTAAACGCGCCCCTGGCTTGGCGGTTGTGCTGGTGGGTGAGAACCCAGCTTCGCAGATTTATGTCGGCAGCAAGCATCGTGCCTGCGAAGAGATCGGTTTCCTCTCGCGCTCTTACGATATGCCCGCCGCCACCAGCGAAGCAGAGCTGCTTGACCTGATTACTGCGTTAAACAACGATCCTGAGATCGACGGTATCCTAGTACAGCTGCCGCTGCCTGCGGGCATCAACAACGTTAAGGTGCTGGAGCATGTCGCCCCGCATAAAGACGTGGATGGCTTCCACCCGTACAACGTCGGTCGACTGTGCCAGCGTGCGCCGAAGCTGCGCCCGTGTACGCCGCGCGGCATCGTGACGCTGCTGGAGCGTTACAATATTGATACTTACGGCCTGAACGCCGTGGTTGTGGGTGCCTCTAATATCGTCGGCCGCCCGATGAGCATGGAGCTGCTGCTGGCAGGCTGCACCACCACCGTCACTCACCGCTTTACGAAAGATCTGCGTCATCACGTTGAGCACGCCGAGCTGCTGGTGATCGCGGTGGGCAAGCCGGGCTTTATTCCCGGCGAGTGGATCAAGCCCGGCGCGATCGTGATCGATGTCGGGATTAACCGTCTGGAGAGCGGCAAAGTGGTTGGCGATGTGGAGTTTGAAGCCGCTGCTGAGCGAGCCTCTTACATCACCCCGGTCCCCGGCGGCGTCGGTCTAATGACCGTGGCGACCCTGATCCAGAATACCCTGCAGGCCTGTGAAAATAACGACGATGGAGCATCGCATAATGGCAACTTTCTCTATGGGCGATCATCCCCATGTCGATCTCTGTGACCTGCTGAAGCTGGAAGGCTGGGTCGAGAGCGGTGCGATGGTAAAAATCATGTTCTCTGGCGGTCATGTCACGGTGAATAGCGTGAAAGGAACTCGCAAGCGCTGCAAAATTGTGGCAGGTCAAAAGGTTGAGTTTGACGGCGAAAGCGTAACCCAGAAAGGCTGCCTGCGGGCGGCCTTTTTTGATCGTGGTTCCCGCGGAAAACCAAAACACGGGCCGACCGAAAGAGAAGGGGCACTGTTGCAAAG
>NZ_MAYS01000020.1 GCF_001756855.1 Candidatus Erwinia dacicola
GTCTGACGCCCAACGAATCTGAGCGACTGTACTACTTACAGTCTAATGCTGTGGCCAGTATTAGTTGACCACTACATCTCGGGCATTTTGAAATCGATACGATTTTTGGCAAAGACCGGAAGTCATTCCTGCTGACCACGGTGGATAAAGCCACAAAACAGGTCATTATCCGTAGACTGGCGAATAAGCGCGCAAAGAGCGTCGTGGAGGCGTTCAGCGACATCGTAGCGAATACCTTCTGTGAGTTCAAAACACTGACGGCGGATAATGGCTCTGAGTTCGCGCAGCATAAGCAAATCGCGCAGGTTACCGAAGCAAAAGTCTTCTTTGCACGGCCTTATCACTCTTGGGAACTGGGGGTGAATGAGCACACGAACGGGCTGATACGCCGCTTTTATCCCAAGGGAACGGACTTCAATCAGGTGAGTCATCGAAAGATGACTGAACTCGAACATATCCTCAACACACGAGGGAGAAAATCTCTGGGCTATCGCTTCCCCAATGAGGTATTTTAAACGCACTTACAGGCAGCATAACCCCCTGCCGTTTTGTTGCGTTTCGACTGGGAATAGGCCCTAAAGGGTGGTCGTTTTGCGGTCACCTTTTTTCATTGCGACTATTGCAGGAACAAGTTGCTGATACGTTCACGCCCGAGCGTCGACATCGGGCCATGACCTGCAATAAAGGTCACATCGTCACCCAACGGCAGGAGTTTGTTGTGAATAGAGGCAATCAGGTCGCTGTGGCTGCCCTGAGAGAAGTCTGAACGCCCAACCCCACCGTTAAAAATTACATCGCCAGAAACCAGCAGGCGGCCTGCGTGGTCAAAGAAGACCATATGTCCTGGCGTATGGCCAGGGCACAGCAGGATTTCAAGCGTGGTATTGCCTACCTTTACCGTCTCCCCCTCTTCCAGCCAGCGATCCGGCGTCAGCGGTAGGCAAGTGGCAAAGCCAAACATTTCACTTTGCTTCGGCAACGCGTCCAGCCAGAATTTATCGGCGATATGTGGGCCAATAATGGGTAGCTGATAATGTTGCGCCAGCTCAGCGGCCGCACCAACATGGTCAAGATGGCCGTGCGTTAACAGAATCTGGGTGAGCTTAACGCCCAAATCAGCGACTTCGCGTTTGATTTTTTCCGCATCACCGCCCGGGTCCACCAGCGCGGCTTCGCGAGTTTCCGCACACCAGATCACCGAACAGTTCTGGGCGAACCTGGTGACCGGAATAATGTGATAGTCCATAACTCTCCGATACCGGCCACCACAGGTGCCCGGAATTTAGTTCTACCAGTTCCGGACCGGACCGGTATCAATATGCACAAAGTTACTGTTCGGGTAGTATCCTACACCGCCTGCACGTAGCGAAAGTGCAACTTTGCGAATATTGCTTAACGAAATTCCTTCAATGTGGAAATCCATTGCCTGACCTAGGGTGTGATAGCTGTGCTTTGCCACGCCTATGCTGTGCAAACGCAGCGAGTTGTTGGTGGCCAGCGAACGATAACCGGAGATTAACTGCACGGGTTTACGTGTATCAAGCATGGTCTGCAGGCGGTAAAGCTGATCGAACAGGTGGGGATCTATGTTCTTACTTTTGTTGGCCCGGTAGTCACGGAAAAAGTGATTCAGGCGCGCTAATTGATCCTTGTCATAACTTTTTCCATTGAAAAACTCAGTTTTGAGGCTTTCACCGGTGTTCAGGTTGCTGAGGGTCAGCACACGAGGACGAGCAGTAGAAAGCGAGGCAAAAGCCCGTCTGGGAAGAAGTGCCACACCGAGTGCAGCGCCGCCCAGTGCTAACCACTTACGACGATTTGAGTCAAATTTATCCATGAATCTGTATTACCTAGCTGAAGGATTCGGAACGATGCATTTACTGCACCGTTCGAACTTTACCGGGGGAGAAAATATCCGTCAACTCGGCGCAAAAGAGAGTGACGCAGAGATCGCATTCAATGCCTCTGCGCCAGCCAACTGACCGGAGAGCTCCCCACGGGCGGAACTGCTGGATAATCAACAATTAGAGTAATAATTGACCAGCCTGCGTCAGGATCTGAATGCCTGAACGCGCTGTCATATCATAATTGTAAATATCTGTACGAAATTGCGGCTGGCCATCATCTGCTACCCAAGCGGTCAGGTAATAGAGGTTAACCGGAATGCGGTGGAGGATCGAAACGAAATGCGTTTCGCCCTGTTTCAGCGTGCTGCTGATGCGCGAATCATCCCAGCCCACATCCTGTAACAGCAGGTTAGCGAGATCCGAGGCGCGGTTCACGCGTACGCAGCCTGAGCTGAGCGCACGAATATCTTTCTGGAACAGGCCGTGATTAGGCGTGTCGTGCAGATAGATAGCCTCCGAGCTTGGCATATTAAACTTGTAGCGCCCTAACGAGTTGGTGGCCCCCGGAGCCTGGCGAATGCGATACGGGAACGAGGCCGCCGAAACCATACTCCAGTCAATCATCGAGGGGTCGATCACCTGCGCATCGCTATTCCAGCCTGACAGCAGCGTGTAGCCGTGTTTGTACAGGTACATCGGATCCTGTTTCACCTTCGGCACAATATCTTTGCGCACCAGCGTGGTTGGGACATTCCACGGCGGGTTGAGGACCACATTATTCAGCGCGCTGCGCATCAACGGCGTTTTACGGTCCGGGCGGCCAACGATCACCCGCGAGGATAAAATCTCGCTGCCGTTAACGTAGTAAGCCAAGGAATAGTTCGGGATATTCACCATGATGCCATTATGCATATCATCGGGTAACAGACGCAGACGCTGAATGTTCAGCGCCAACAGCGAAGCACGCTGCTGCTGCGAGACGTTTAGCCACTCGCGGGTGCGCATGCCAATTGCGCCATCCGCTTCCAGCCCCTGCCAGCGCTGGAAGCGTTTCAGCGCCTCAATCAGCTCTGACGTGTAGACATTGTCTCCATTGACCAGGATAGATTCGCCCGGCACGTTACCGAAATTATTCGGCACCGCAGGCGGGGGAATATCTGTGGTGGCAGTAGCGGAGGGGCTAACAACCGCGTTGGTCTCTCTCTGCTGCTGCACGACAGCATCCGGCTGTGTGTTATCATCGTCATGCACCAGCGGCGCATCAACGGCCCTGACCACTTCGGCGGTCGGTTTCGGCGGCTTATTGGCGACAGACATCATGCCGGTGCGCTGTAAAATATCGCGCAGCGCCGGGACATCATCACTCACCTGCCCCGGTCTTAACGTTTGTTTATCACGCAGCTGCGGCCACGGGCGCGCATCCGCCAGCAGGGTTTTCAGCGCCTGATGCATCAGGGCATATTTCGGGTACTGCGGAGCCAAGGACTGCACAAAGCCGCTGAGATTGCCCTGTGCCATGGCGCGCTTCCACTGATTGATGGCCTCCATTGACGGGGCTTCCATTTTGTAAGGGGCATTGCTATACAGCCAGACTTCACCCTTGCTAGGCACGTTGAAGGTGAATTGCAGATAGCCCAGCATAGCATCAGACAGCACAACATCACGCGCCAGCCCGCTGATCTGCGGATCGGTCAGCTGTTTTACCCAATTGGTGAATTGCGGCTGCACGCCGGAAAGCGCAACCTCAGCCAGCTGTTGCTGGAACTGCTGCACGGCCTGTTGATCCTGCCACATCAGGCGCATACCGTTTACGGCATACAGTAAAGTAAGATTCTTCAGATAAAACGGCGTGCTCCCGTGAGGGAAAGCCGCACTGATTTGTGCCTGGCTCTGAACCACGCTAACAGTCGATGACAAAGGTGCGGATAAAGGTGGAATGCCTGCTGCCGCGGGGGACATGTATGTCAGTCCGAACATCAAACAGTAGCCAAGCGCAACGGCCTCAGCGGATAACAATTTCTTCAGCAACATCCCTTGCCCCCTGTGTAAGCCAGCTGAATCAAAGAACAGCAGCAGTTAGTCATTGTTATAAGTATAGAAACAGAAAACGGCATCTGCCTCTTCCGTTGCAAATGCCGTTATTCGGAGTAATCTGGCAGCAGAGATTTTACCACTGCACGCCATCATTTTTTATATCTTTAGTCTAGAATTATGCTTCAGCTTCGGCTCCATTGCTGGTCACCGTCGGCTCGGCAGCAAAGCCGCGCAGACCAACTACATGAACATGCTCAGTATTATTAAACACCTTACGCACCAGCTTATAGGTCGTCCCTTTTTCCGGGCTGATGTTTTCTGGTGCCGCGATAATCAGCTGCATTTCCAGACGGTCACACAGCTCGAACAGCGTGGCGATGGATTTAGCATCCAGACGCGCCGCTTCATCAAGGAACAGCAAGCGGCAAGGCGAGATATCTTTCCCACGCAGGCGGCGTGACTCCTCTTCCCAGCTCTGCACCACCATCACCAGAATGGACATCCCGGTACCGATAGCTTCACCGGTCGACAGCGCGCCACTCTCCGCTCGTAGCCAGCCGTCCGAACCACGGTTAACTTCGACTTCCATTTCCAGATAGTTACGGTAATCGAGCAGCTCCTCCCCGATAGTCTGCAGGGTGCGCTGGCCCATATGGATCTGCGGGTTAAGGCGCTGATAAAGTTTCGCCAGCGCTTCCGAGAAGGTCAGATGATTGCTTTTAAACAGATCCTGATGCTGCTCATGCTGTTCTGACAGGACGTCAAGCAGGGTGGAGTGTGCCTCACGCACGTTAACGTTTAGACGCACACTCTTCACCTGGCCAAAGCTGACGGCCTGCAAGCCCTGGTTCAGCTGGCGGATACGGTTCTGCTCGCGCTGAATGGTTTTACGAATAATGTTCGATACGCTGCGCGAGCTAATCGCCAGCATTTGCTCGCGCGCGGTTAATTCTTCAGTCAGACGATTCAGTTCGATCTCCATCTGCTCAATGGCTTCGACCGGGTCATCCGTGCGGATGATATCCTGACGGATACGCTCGCGCAGGTGCTGATACACGGCGATAAAGAACTGAATTTTATGCTTAGGACGCTTAGGATCTTCCGACAGGCGCAGCACATCGCGCAGGCGTTCGTTATCCGCTACCGCAAGACGCAGCGCACCCAGCGCCTTATCCGACATTGAACGCAGCTCGTCCCCGCCAAGATACGCCAGCTCACAGCGATGCAGACGACGCTCAATGCCGTTGTCTTTCACCAAGCGCAGTACCGCCACCCAGCCCGCTTTGGCACTGACTACCTGCTCGCGGCCCACCTGGTATTCACGCTCTAGGCGGCGCAGTTTTTTCTGCAGAGCATCCATTTCGGCTTCACAGAAGGTCAGCTGTTTTTCCAGCTGATTACGGCGAGCACGATTATTACTCAGGGCGGTATACAGTTCATCACGACACATGCGCGCACGCTCTTCGGCACTGGAGTTTGCCTGTACGCCGATGTCTTGCATCTCCTGCTGAAGCTCTTTCAGAATTTCGCGCCTAGCGTCATGGGAGCTTTTCAGCGTGACCAGCAGCTGAGAATACTGCGTCAGCTGGACCTGATGCTGGCGCAGCTGGTCGCGAGCACGCGCACGGTCGGCTTCGGCATGCGCCAAGCGCTGGCGCAGCTTCTCGTTGAGATCGCTGTTACCGTCGAGCATGCCTGCAGAGTCGGTATAGCCGAAGTGCGCGCGGCGCTGCACCACTTCCGTCAGGGCAAACACCTGCTGACGGGCATCGAGCTGCTGCTGCTGCGCCTGCTGATAATCAAGCTGCAGCTGTTCATGCTGTTCCGGGTCGCTCTGCAACACGGAGAGGATCGGCTCCAGCTTCGCCAGCTGAGCGTCGTGCTGCTGGATAAAGCGTGCCGCCTCCTGCGCTCCATCCAGCTTTTCCAGAATCTCTTCATAACGGTCGCGCAGGGAATCATCCAGCAGCAGGCTGACGCGCGGCATCAGACGGTTAAGCTGAGCTACGCTCTCTTTCGCCTTGTCAAACTGCTGGCGCTGTTGCTGGTTTTCGCTTTCATGGCTGCTCAGCGCACGCTCAACTTCTGTGCGGCGGTTGTTTAGCAGGCGCATTTCCGCTTCCGGATCGGACTCAAAGGCCACACCGAGGTGGCTGCCGATAAAGCGGCTGAAGGACTGGTGCAGACGTTGGGTTTTTTGCACATCAAACGACAGTGTGGCGTAGCGCTCGGCCAGACCTTCCCGCTCGGTTTGCAGCAGCTCTAGCTGATTCTCACGAGCCGCGCGGCCAAACAGCGGCACTTTCGGGAAGCGTGAATAACGCCACTGGCGATCGCTGGCCTTGACCACCACTGCTTTTTCCAGCTCTTCAACGTTGAACACGCTGTCATCGAACGACTGAGAATCCCCTTCAATCAGATAGAGCTCATCCGGGCAGTCATCCATGGCGTCGAGCAATTCACGTACCAGCGACAGGTCCGGGACGACAATTCCATGGCATGCTGGGCCGTACAGCGCGGAGAAGTACGGCGCATCGTCGATGGTGACATCATCATAAATTTCGGACAGCAGCACGCCGCCAAAGTGCTCAGCTAGGGTGTTAAGACGTGCGTCTCCAGCACCGCTAGGCTGGCTGAGGCGCTTGATCTGCTGCTCAATATCACGCTTGCGGGCAGAGACTTCATAACGCTCAACCGTGGTTTCGCGCTCTCGCTCCAGCAGCTGCTGCATGAATTCTGTAACCTGCTGGCTGTTTTCCAGCGCCTGGCCTGTCTGCCCCCTAAGCTGGGAGATGATCTCCTGCGCAGCCATCCACTGCGGCGCTTGTTTAGTCAGGCGGGCGATACGCTCGCGCAGCTGTTCCAGCTCTTGGCGCATGTTCATGCGGCGCTCACCGGCATCGGAGACGCTGTCGTTCAGCTGCTCAATCTGAGCTTCCAGCTTATACTGCAGGGCTTCCAGCTCTTCAGCATCAACCTGCTTACCGTGGCGCTTGCAGAACTCGCTTAGCAGGCGCTCGGCATCCTGCTGTTCGCGCAGGCGCTGTTCAAGTTCGTTGATGCGGGTACGCAGCGGCTGCAGCTGTTCAGCGTGATAGCGCTGGTTAACCGCATCACGCAGCAGATCGCGACCGACCTGCCAGGCTTCGCTACGGCTGACCGGCCCAGCAATTTTGGTTACCAGCTTGAAAGCCTGTTCAAACTGGCTATGTGCGGCCTGCGTCACGCTCATTTTCTGCTCCAGCATCAATAGGTTACTTGTCTCTTCCTGCTCTTTGGCTTGGAAAGTTTCCTGCCACTCTTCAGCATTATCAACGCTGAGGTCGCTTAGCTGGCAGATCTCTTTCGCCCGCTGCAAAGCGGTCAATGCCTGCTGGTATTGGATAGCGCGGGTCTGCTGCACGTCCAGCGCCTGCTGATAGTCAGCCAGCTGGCTTTTCAGCTCGTCAACTTCCAGCTCCGCCGCTTCGCAGCGCGCTTCGTTTTCTTCCTGCAGCTCACGCGCCTCAGCCACCACTTCGTTCTGCTCTTCCAGACGGAAGGTCAGCTCTTCGAGATCGGCATCATAGCGGTCAATTTTTTCCTGCTGACGCAGCGCGGTTTGCACCAAGTTGAGGTGATCGCTGGCGGCCTGATAATCGGTTTCTAGATCGCTTTCTGCACCGTTATACTCGGCCAGCTCACGCGCTATCTCAACCGAACGATACTGTTCCGCGGCCAGCTGCTTACGGCTGGTGAACAGGTCGTTACGCACCACCATGGCAGCGTCGAGGTGAATGCGGCGCTCGTTAGCATGGCGCATATAGTCTGCTGCCACGTAGCTGGTCGCTTCGGAAATCAGGTGCTTAAACAGGTCGCGGTCGGACTGGGTAACGCGGATCGCTTCCAGCGTCATGCGGTTTTCACGCAGCGCTGCTTCCATATCTTGGAAGGCTTTACGCACCCCGCTGTTTTCCGGCAGCAGGTAGTCACGCAGCGAGCGGGTAATCGCGCTGGAGATCCCGCCGTACAGCGAGGCCTCAATCAGGCGGTAATATTTGCTGCGGTCAGCGGCAGAGCGCAAGCGGCGCGCCACGATACCGAGATCGAACATCACCGAGTGGTAGTCGGTAATTGAGTTGTACTGTTTGAACTGTACGCTCTCTCTACTTTCGAATTTGTCCTTCAGCTCACTGAGCGGCAGCACGCGTGCCTGGCGCGCATTCACCGTTTCGGTGAAAATTTCAGTCGGGTTAATCGACGTTGGCAGATCATGAATGCTGAAGGGTTTAATGTCCACTTTGCGGTCGCGGCCGGCAACCTGCTGCAGGCGCACGCCTGCAATCACCCGCTCGTGACGTGAGTTCATCACGTCCAGCGCGGCGTAGCACACGCCCGGGCGCAGCTTACCGTGCAGGCATTTATCGCGTGAACCGGATGTGGCGCCCGCTTCGGTGGTGTTACGGAAGTGCAGCAGCGTCAGGTCGGGGATCATCGCGGTGATAAAGGCCGCCATGGTGGTCGACTTCCCGGCTCCGTTACCGCCCGACAACGTAGTCACCAGCTCGTCGAGGTCAAAGGTACGGGCAAAAAAGCCGTTCCAGTTAATCAGCGTCAGTGAGCGAAACTTTCCACGTTTAATCATTTATCCTTCCTCTCCGACGTCCGGCTGGTTGCGTTCTGCCGTGCTATCGCCGTCGTCGGTTTCATCTGCCAGCGCGAGCCCGCCGTCAAGCTGCATCGCTTCACCGTCACGGATCAGACGCAGCTGCGCTTCACGGGCATCGTCACCGCTGCGCACGTCCGCACCAAAGCGGAACACGGATTCAGTGATACGGAATTTGCTGCTGTCGTTGCCCATAAACCACACCATACCAAGGCGGCGCAGGCGGTTTAATGAGGCGCGCATTTTCTCTTGCAGCTTCTGGCGGTCAAGGTCAGAACCGGTCGAGCGCTGGTTAACCAGCTTCAGCAGCCTGCCTTCATCGGCCAGCGACATCAGCTCATCATGCAGCTCCTGCTGGCTGAAGATCCCTTCATTGGCCAGACGTTCCGGGCTGAGGTAGAGATAGCAGAGAATTTTACCGACCATCATATCCAGCTCGGACAGCACCGAACGCGGGATAAGGGAAGTGGAGCGCGGGCGCAGGTAGAAGAAACCTTCCGGTGCGCGGATCAGCTCCACGTTGTAGCGCGCGTAAAACTCTTCGAGAAATTCCTGATAATCCATCAGGAAAACATGCTGATCTAACTCATCGATGCCGATATGACGGCCTGCACGTAACTGGCTGTCCAGCGCCGGAAAAATCGGGTTAGTCAGGGCTTGGGCCAGCTTAACCGGCATCACTTGTTCAATATTTGTCGATGACATGTGCCTGCACTTTGGCTCCGTAATTATTAATGGTCTGCCACTCAGCGGACAAACCGGAGAAATCTGCTTCGGCCACGCCTAAGCGCACGGCCTGATCGACGACAATTCTCGCCACGTCGAAGTGACGCACGCGCGGGTATTGTGTCAGGTATTCGCGCATCACGGTGCCGAGATCCAGCGGCTTCTGCTGCGCTTTGTAGATAGCCAGCGCCTCTTCAATCATTGCCGCCAGCTGTTCACGGATCTCATTAAACTCTTCGTACTCCAGCTTTGACGGCAGTTCACCGGTGACTTCTTCATTACGCAGCGCCAGCTCTTCATCGCGCATATCGTACAGGCGGTCAGCATTGGCATAGGTGAGCGCCCACGGCATATCAAAATGGTTTTGCACCGAGACGCGCAACCGCTGCGCGAAGACGCGATTTTTATCCATATCGATAGCGGTACGGATAAATTTATGGACGTGGCGATCATAACCAATCCACAGATCGATAGCCTGCTGGCCCCAGCTGATAATACGGTCGAGCTTGTTTTGCAGGTCAAAGACCAGCTTGTCGACAAACCCCAGATCCGGGCTGTTCATCGTCGCATCCTGAATGCGCAGCAGATTGGCCTGTAGCTTATCGCCCGCGGCCTCCAACGTATCCTGCAATTCGCGCAGTGTGCCGGAAGTTTCGTTCAGCAATAGTTCACAGCTGGAGATCGCCGCGCGCCAGTCTTTGTTCAGCAGCTGCGCAATATTGTCTTTTACCGCCTGCTGCTGCTCATCCATGATGCACTGCGTGATGTCGATACTGTCGAAAATTTCCGCCACCGAGTATTTCAGCGGCGCGAATACGTTGCGGTGCCAGTGGAACTCATCGCCATCTTCGGCGGCGGCATCGGCCGCATGCTTCAGCTCACCGGCGACAATCGACAGCTGCATCGACAGGCGCAGCGTGGAGAACTCGCGCTTGCGGATGTAGTAATCGGTAATGCCAATTCCCAACGGCGTCAGGCGATAGATAGCATTACCTTCGGAGTGTTCGCTGGTAAAGCGGTTGATCAGGCGCTGGCGTACCATATCGTTGATGGCATTGTTGGCGCGAACCAGCACCGTTTCGCTGGTCTGCTTAAAGCCATCGCTGACGTGGCGAAAGGCGTCAATCAGCTCGCCTTCTCTCATTTCACCATCCATGCGCTCCCCGTTGAGGGTGGCAATCGCCAGCAAAAAAGCCAGACGTTCGGTCGGCAACGAGACGGAAAAATCATTTTTTCGCGCCCAGGCCACCAGTTCCGGTACAGTCTGAGAAAAATCACTCATAGTTCGTCCTTCTGAATGGGTTTCCGCGCTGTGACGTCGATGTAACGTCCTAAACTTAAAAACAGCTCTTGGCGGCAGTGCTGCTTTTCTAGGGCCAGAATTTCATCAAACCGCTCACTCTGCCTGGTCTTATCACGCAGATAGTCGTAGAAAATCCGGATGCTGGTTTTCGTTTCAATGTTAAAGCCGCACGCCTCAAGCCAGGCGTAAACCTGCTGCGGATCGCGCTGGTAGTCCGGGGACAGAGTTTTCTTTTTGCGTTTGCTCAGGCCTGCCTGCAGATAACCAAAATTGCCCAGCACCACGGTCTGCATCAGCAGGCCGTTGACGTTATAAAACATCAATGACAGCACGCCACCGGGCTTTAGCGCATCATACAAAGCGGCCAGAACCTGCTGCGGTTCGACCACCCATTCCAGCACAGCGTGAAACAATACCAGATCAACCAGCTTATCCAAATGTTGCACGACCTGCTGAACGCTAATTTATTTGAATTGCATATTGCCGCTCACACCTTTTTCCAGCGCTAAGCGGCTGGCGCGGCCGATTATCTCTTCCGATAAGTCACACAGCAGCACCCGATGACCACACTCTGCCATGCCGCAACCGGTCTGCCCTTCCCCCCGCCCGCATCGAGCACCGCAAGCGGCCCCGCCGGAAAGGTGCTCGGTAGCGCGTCGAGATCCTGCCAGAGGATCACTTAGAGAATGCGGCTCTTGGTGATGTCGCGGTAGGGATACCCGTTACCGGATACCCCCGCACAGATACCGGCGTGCGCTATTTACGCACCGGGCTCCTGCCTCGGGTGTCTGGCGGTGAACCGCTCTACAGGCCATGGATGAAGAACCCGAACCTTCGGTAGCCATGCGGCTGCCAGCCTGTTAGCTTTCATCCATGTCGTATCATCCTGCTGGCATTTCTGCGCCCGACGCCAGAGATCTGTTACGTATTTCCTGAACTTCAGCATGGTGGGATAGTTGCCGCCCATACCCAGTCGAAACGCAATAAAGTGACCCACTGACCAGCCCCGGATA
>NZ_MAYS01000021.1 GCF_001756855.1 Candidatus Erwinia dacicola
GCACATGCTGCGGACATTTACCTTCCCGCTTCAGCAATGCCAGCGCCCGCCCATACGTCGGGGCTTTATCTGTGTTGATCAACCGTGGAATTTGCAGGCGCTTCGTATTATTCAGAAGTTTACCCATAAAGCGATAGGCGGCTTTGGTGTGACGACGTGAAGACAGGTAAAAGTCAATGGTGCAGCCCCTGCTGTCGACGGCGCGGTACAGATAAGCCCAGCGTCCGTTGACCTTCACGTAGGTTTCATCGAGATGCCATGAGCCAAAACCGGAAGGTTGACGCCAGTACCAGCGCCGCCGCTTTTCCATTTCAGGTGCAGAACGCTGAACCCATCGATAAATCGTGGTGTGATCGACATTTACCCCTCGCTCAGCCAGCATCTCCTGCAGCTCACGATAACTGATGCCATATTTGCAGTACCAGCGGACGGCCCACAGGATAATATGACGCTCAAAATGTCGACCTTTAAATGGGTTCATGTGCTGCTCCTTCAACTAAACAGTGGCATCAGTTTACCATCGCCAGATCTTTGCAACAGTGCCACCCCCAAGTTGTGGAAAACCCAGTTTTACATCGGTAGCGACAGCATTGCCGTGGTCGCCCTCTCTCTACGCAGCGACACCCGGCAGGCAGCTCAGCTGAGTCCGCAGTTGAGTAATGAAGAGCAGGCCTACAACGACGGGCTAAAAAAGGGTATTCGCCTGATTGGCGACGTGGTTAACCGCCAGCCTCAGGCAGAGAAGCTCATTGCGGCGACTTTCAGTCAATGCCAGCAGGTAGCCAAACGGCTGCAAACCGTGCCGCAGGCGCAGCGCATTCGCGTGTATATAGCTAATCCTGAGCTGACGACCTACGGTTCCGGTAAATATACTGGGCTGATACGTCGCGGCCGCTACTGTTAAGGGCTATAAGCAGGTATCAATGGAGCAGATTCTGGCGTGGAACCCACAGGTGATATTCGTGCAGGATTGCTACCCACAGGTCATCAATGAAATTAATCAGCAGCCCGTCTGGCAGACGGTTGGTGCGGTAAAAATCATCGCGTGTATCTGCCGGAATACGCAAAGCCCTGGGATTATCCGATGCCGGAAGCGATGGCGCTGGGGGGAGTTGGCAAAGAAACTTTTTCTGCAGAAGTTTGGCGATATTGATATGCAGCAGCAGGCTGACAGTGGTATCAGCGCTTCTCCGCACACACTATCACGGCAAAAAACGTGGAGAGACTGATCTTCTGCGGTCAGCATCATAGACTTTAACGAGGGATGACCGGGAAAAAGGGTCGTCCCCTACGGCTACGCTCTGCTGTCGTTAGCCTGGCGCAGTAGCGTGCGGCTTTCCGCCTGGAAACGTTTAGCGTAGTCGCCAAACCAGTGTTCTACGCGGCGGAAACTGTCAATAAATGCCTGCTTATCGCCATGCTCCAGCAGCTTAATCGCCTCGCCAAAGCGCTGATAATAACGCTTAATAAGCGCTAGGTTGCTTTCCGACGACATAATGATGTCAGCGTAAAGTTGCGGGTCCTGCGCAAACAGTCGCCCAACCATCGCCAACTCTAAGCGGTAAATCGGTGAGGAAAGCGCCAGTAACTGCTCCAGCTGTACGTTTTCTTCGGCCAAGTGCAGGCCATAGGCAAAGGTCGCAAAGTGGCGCAGCGCCTGAATAAACGCCATGTTTTGATCGTGCTCCACCGCGCTGATGCGTTGCAGGCGTGCGCCCCAAACCTGAATCTGTTCGAGGAACCACTGGTAGGCTTCCGGCTGGCGGCCATCGCACCAGACCACTACTTGCTTCGCTAGGCTGCCGCTATCCGGCCCAAACATCGGGTGCAAGCCCAATACCGGGCCAGAGTGTGCTGCCAGCATCGCCTTCAGCGGTTTATTCTTCACCGAAGCGAGACCAACCAGAATGCAGTCCGGCGCCAGCGGCGGCAGTTCACCAATCACCTGTTCGGTGAGGTAGATAGGCACGCTGATAATCACCATACCGGCATTCGCCAGCATCGCCTCAGCATTGTCCCAGTCCCCTTTGTCGAGGATCTGCACTTGGTAACCGGACAGGGTTAGCATCTTTTCAAACAGCCGTCCCATCTGCCCTTTACCGCCGATAATCACCACCGGACGCAGCTCAGGACACAAGGGCTTGAAGCCCTTATCATTTTCACTGGTGTAGGATTCACGCATCACGCGGCGCAGCACATCTTCGATCAGGTCCGGCGGCACACCAAGCTTTTCAGCCTCGGCGCGGCGCGAAGCCAGCATCGTGGCCTCCCGTTCCGGGACGTATATCGGTAATCCGTAGCGGCTCTTCACCTCGCCCACTTCCGCTACCAGCTCCAGCCGTTTTGCCAGCAGATCCAGCAGCGCTTTATCCACTTCGTCGATTTGATCGCGTAGCGCGGTCAGTTCAGCCACCATAACTCGTTAACCCTCTTGCGACAGACGCGCCGCCAGCACTCCGTTCAGATCCTGATAAATTTCACGCAGCAGACTTTCAGTGGTTTCCCAGTTGATGCAGGCATCAGTGACAGAAACCCCGTAGCGCATATCACTGCGCGGCTGCTCGGAGGACTGGTTGCCTTCGTGAATATTGCTTTCCAGCATCAGGCCGATAATAGAGCGGTTGCCATCTTTGATCTGCGCAACCGCAGACTTGGCAACGCCCGACTGGCGACGGAAATCTTTATTAGAATTGCCATGACTGCAATCTATCATCAAGGAGGGGCGGAGTCCCGCCTGCTGCATCTCTTTTTCACACTGCGCCACGTCTTCCGGTCCGTAGTTAGGTTTTTTGCCGCCGCGCAGGATAACATGCCCATCTGGGTTGCCCTGAGTCTGTAACAGGCACACCTGCCCTGCCTGATTGATACCGACAAAGCGGTGTGGCATTGCTGCGGCGCGCATGGCGTTAATCGCAGTACCCAAGCTGCCGTCGGTGCCGTTTTTGAAGCCAACCGACATTGAAAGACCAGAAGCGATTTCGCGGTGCGTCTGGGATTCGGTGGTACGGGCACCAATCGCAGACCAGCTGAATAGATCACCCAAGTACTGCGGGCTGTTCGGATCCAGCGCTTCGGTTGCCAGCGGCATGCCCATCTCCACTAGATTCAGCAGCAGCTGGCGCGCAATGTGCAGGCCCGCTTCCATATCAAAGGTGTTATCCATGTGTGGATCGTTGATCAACCCTTTCCAACCCACAGAAGTACGTGGCTTTTCAAAGTAAACGCGCATCACGATGTACAGCTGATCGCCAACCTGATCCGCCAGCGCTTTCAGGTCACGGGCATAGGTGAGGGCCGCTTCGGTATCGTGAATGGAACACGGACCGCATACCACCAGCAGGCGATGATCTTTCCCGCTGATGATGTCAGAAATAGTCTGACGTGAAGCGGCAATCTGACCTTCCAGCATGCTATTCAGCGGGAACCGCCTTTTCAGTTCTTCCGGGGTAATCAGAACCTGTTCGTTGGCAATATGAACATTATTCAGCGCATCTTTTTGCATGATCGTCATCCTAGCAAATCGTTAATAGGAATCCTCAGCGAGGTTGAAAAAACTGTACCATAATGCGTACAGAATACAATAACGATATGTACACATTTATTACCACACACATTAAAACACCGCCATAAAACAAAAATAAATAATTAAAAACAAAGAAATAAATAATTCTATTCATGAAAGTCAAATGTACATTTAACTTTAAATTATGACGCCGATATTAAAAAACTCAATCATTTCCGTTACCTGCGCGACTGTCGCGATCTATACTCAGTCTCAGTCAGGGAACAGGACTGTAGCACGCCTGCTGCGTGAGCTCGTCTTCTACGCAGCCGAAGTCCTTTCCACCCTCATCGCTGTATTTTATACTGCCTTTCATGTACATATCGCACCCTGCAAAGCTCCTGTTCC
>NZ_MAYS01000022.1 GCF_001756855.1 Candidatus Erwinia dacicola
GTATAAAGCGGAGCGCCGGTCATGCAAACACCCGAAGCGGCGCAGCAGCGCCGCTCACGCCACAGGCGTGCTACGTTCTCGATCTCTTCTCACGTCGGGTTATAGGCTGGAGCATGGGAGGACGAATGACCGCTGAGTTAGTGATGGATGCATTATTGATGGCGGTATGGCGACGTAAACCGACAGCAGAAGTATTAATCCATTCAGATCAAGGCTCTCAATATACCAGTGAAAGGTGCCAGCATTTTATGGTATCTCACAATTTGAAAAGCAGCATGAGTCGTCGGGGTAATTGCCATGATAACGCGGTGGCAGAAAGCTTTTTCCAGTTGCTAAAACGGGAACGTATAAAGAAACGGATCTATAAAAACAGGAAAGAAGCGAAGGCGGATATCTTTGATTATGTGGAGAGGTTTTATAATGCTAAACGCCGCCACAGTGCCTGTGAGGATCAACCCCCTGCAGTTTATGAAAGCGCCTGGTTCATGAGGCACGGAACCGTCTAGGAAACTAGGGTCTATTCAAAGACCCGCTGTGGTTAGCCATCAGTTTGTTCCTTTTAAGATAATTGTCTGATGAACCATTACTTGACCAGATAAGCCGATGGCGCTCACCATCCTGCCAAATTTACACCGCGTCCCAAGACGCTACTACTGTGTTGCGTTTCGAGTGGGAATCAGGGCGAACAATTACCCGGTTTTCACTGCTGTGATGTAGCCTCAACCCTGCAACGGGCGCGGGATCAGGTGTTGGACCCGAAATTCGCCATCGATCTGATTTTGCTGGATGTGTATATGCAGCAGGATAACGGGCTGGACCTGCTGCCGGTGCTGCGCGAAGCGGGCCGCGCCATCGATGTAATTGTTATCTCCTCCGCCGCCGATGCCGTTACCATCAAGCAGTCGTTGCACCACGGCGTGGTAGATTATCTGATTAAGCCTTTCCAGTTTGCCCGCTTCGAAGAGGTGCTAACCGGCTGGGAGCAGAAGAAGACGCTGATGGATAATCATCAGTTCTACGAGCAGGCCGACGTTGATCAGCTGATCCACGGCAATCATGCCGCCGCGGAAGATCCGAAGCGCCTGCCGAAGGGGTTAACGCCGCAGACGTTGCGCACCCTGTGCCTGTGGATTGATGTGCACCCCACTGAAGAGTTTTCCACAGACGATCTGGCGACAGCGGTGAATATTTCACACGTTTCTTGCCGTAAGTATCTGATCTGGCTGGCGCAGGTAAATATTCTGTTTACCAGCATTTACTACGGTGCCACCGGCCGCCCGGTGTACCACTACCGCCTGCAGGCGAAACACAGCGCTCTGCTCAAGCAGTACTGCCAGTAAGCCGGTAGCGGGTATTGGACAGCGTAAATCGGAACTGGCGCTGCGATGAGCAGATCACCTGACTATCGCGGGTAACAAAGATGGCCTCAATCTGCGGGTAACCGGAAAGGTAGGCGAGGCCTTGTTCGACGCCCATGCCATACATCAGAGTGGTCCAGATATCACCGTCGATCGAGTTTTCACAAACAATCGTTACGCTCAGCAGCTCGTTATCCAGCGGATAGCCGGTCTGCGGGTCGAGAATGTGATGGTATAAGCGCCCGTCCAGCTCGAAGTAGCGCTCGTAGATACCCGATGTCACCACCGATTTTCCCGCAATATTTATCGCGCCGATCAGCTCATCATCGCGGCCAAACGGCTGTTTCAGCCCAACGCCCCACGCCTGCCCGCCACTGTCACCCAGCGTCTGCACGTTCCCGCCGAGGTTAATCAGCGCGTGCTCTACCTGCTGCTGACGCAGATAGTCACGCACTACGTCGGCAATGTAGCCTTTAGCAATCGCGCCGAGATCCATTTCCATACCGAGCTGCTGCAGAAACACTGAACGCGCCCCAGCATCGAGGATCACCTGATGTGGATCGGCGAGCGCCAGCAGGCTATGCAGCTCGTCGGCGGGTGGCGTGCTGTTGCCGTGAAAGCCAATTTTCCAGCGTTTGACTAGCGGGCCGATGGTGCAGTTAAAGCTGCTGCCTGGCAGAACGCTGACCGCTCTGGCGCGGGAGATGAGATCAAATACCGGCTGACTGACCACCACCGGATGCAGCCCGGCGGCGTGGTTAATCGTCATCACTTCCGACTTGGTGTGATTAACGGTGAGCAGATTTTCCTGCTGTTTGATCAGCCGGAAGACGTTACGCGCCAAGGTTTCATTGTGGTCGAACAGCTTGAGCAGGATGGGCGAGCCCATCATCACGGCGGAATAGGTGTAAACGGCAGAGGCAGACGACATCATGATATCCATGTAGGGGCTGACCGCTTTTCTGGTCAGCCGGAAGAGTATGTTAAAAGGGGCAACCAAAACAGAAGTCGCCCCCCCTACGATATTTAAAACTTTCGCAACGATTACTGTTTTGCGTAGTTCGCCGCGTTACGCCCGGCCAGAATTCCGAAGATAATAATATCCGCTACCGCGTTACCGCCAATGCGGTTAGCACCGTGGATGCCGCCAACCACCTCACCCGCCGCCCACGCGCCGTAGATCGCCTGCTTCTGCGTATTGAGCACCGCAGTATCGGTGTTGATGGTGACACCGCCCATCGTGTGGTGGATCCCCGGGGCGATGCAGATAGCATAATAAGGCCCCTTGTTCAGCGGATGGCGCAGCGCGGTGATACGCCCGAAATCTTCATCCTTCTGCTGAGCGACAAACTCATTGTAGCGGCCCAGCGTGGTTTGCAGCGCTTCCTGATCCATATTCAGCTTCACTGCTAGTTCGTGCGAAGTCGGGGCACTAATCACAAACCCTTTGGCGATATATTCGTCGGCGGCTTTGTTGGCCGCACGCACCTGATCGTCAAAAATAATCCAAGCGCTTTTCTCCGGCAGTGCGATGATCTCCGCCGACACTTTGTCGCGCGTTTCCATCTCGTTATAAAAGCGCTGACCGGCCTGGCAGACCAGAATCGCCCCGCCGCCGCGAATCGCTTCGGAGACCAAGTAAGATGTGGTCTGCTCAACGGTGGGGTGGATCTGAATTTCGTCCATATCAACGGTATCTGCGCCAATCTGTTGCAGCAGTGCGATGCCGCTGCCAGTGGCGCCTTTATGATTGGTAGTCACAAAGCCGTCCAGCTCAGGGCGATATTTCACCACCATTTCGCGGTTAGCGCTGAAGCCGCCAGTGGCGACGATCACGCTTTTGGCGTTGAGAATGCGGCTGTCGTTGTACTCATCCACCACCTTCACGCCGCTCACCGCACCGTTTTCAAGCAGAATTTCGGCCACTGAGGTTTCCAGCAGCACCTCAATTTCACGCTGATTGACGTTTTTCACTAGGCCGCTAATCAGGAAGCCGCCGACCGCTGAGCGGTCCGCCGGACGGTGGGTACGGTCGATGCTCATGCCGCCGGTAATGGTGATGTCGTTGAGTTCAATGCCGTGGCCTGCCAGCCAGTCGATGGCTTCCGGGGCTAGATCGACAAACTCGCGCAGCAGTTCAGGATTGTTTTTAAACTTGCCGCCTTTCAGCGTCTCTTCATAGAAGAGCTCTTTACTGTCTTCGATGCCTTTCAGCTTCTGGAAACGGGTTTCCGCCGCATTCATTCCGACTGAGGCTTTGATGGTGTTGCCGCCGATGGTTGGCATCTTCTCAATAATCACCACATGTGCCCCGGCTTCAGAAGCCTGAATCGCCGCCGCTAGCCCTGCGCCACCACTGCCGACTACCACCACATCGTAGTTCTGCGGTGCCTGCGGGTTGCCGCCCTCTTCAATCACATGCTCTTTGCTGGAGGTGGTCAGCGCGCGGGAGACCGCTTTTTTCAATGCCTCACTCTGGGTGGTCGCCCCGGTGATCGCATCAACATGGGGGCTGTTAGCCACCAGCATGCGGGTACGCAGGCTCTCAAAGGTGGTGGTGAAGTCGACGTCCAGCGTGTCATCCGGCACCAAGGTGATATCAGTGATACGGTCGGTGTCGAGCACCACGTTGATGCGCAGCTTCAGCGCTTCTGCTTCCACTTTTTCCTGATAAACCCCGGCCTTGTATTTACGGCCTCCGGTGCTGACGTCGCGGATCATCGCATCAACCAGCGAGAAGCGCCACAGCGGTTCCGGGATGTTGAGCGCTTCACGCTGGGTACTGTCGATAAACAGCTCTAGGTGGTCATTTTTGATAATACGGTCCGCCCAGTCTGGGTAGGCAATGCAGGCTTTACCGACGGCAACTAAATCGAAGCCGTGCTCAAGCGCGGTTTCCGCATCTGCTTTATTCACCACGCCGCCGACGCCAATCACCGGCACTTTGGCCAGCGTCTCAGAGCGCTGCGCAAGGTATTTAGTGATTAAAGGAGTTGGGTCTTCGCGGTCGACAATCGACGGGCGCAGCAGCTGGCCGACGGAGAAGTGAACATAGTCGAGACCGCGCGCTGCCAGTTTTTCCAGCAGGTACAACGTGTCATCCCAGCGGATGCCCGGAACTTCCAGCTCTTCCGGCGAGAAGCGATAGCCGATAATAAAGGATGGCGCGGCAAAGCGTTGTGCCATTTTATGAGTGATCTCCAGCACTTCCAGCGGGAAACGCGCGCGCTTGTCGCGGCTGCCGCCCCACTTGTCGTCGCGCTGGCTGGAGTTTGGTGAGTAAAACTGCTGAATAAGATAGGTGTTAGCACCGTGGATTTCGACGCCGTCGAAGCCAGCTTTAATCGCACGGTTCACCGCATCACCGAACTTGGTGATCATCACCTCCACTTCTTCTGCCGTCAGCGCCTGCGGAGTGGTGGTGCCTTCACGCGGCGCGGCAATGGCGCTCGGTGCCACTGGGGTTCTGCCGCCAATCAGCTCTGGCTCCACCATGCGGCCGCCGTGGTAAATCTGCAGAATCGCTTTGGAACCTTTTGACTTGATCGCGTCCGCAATTTTGCTTAAACCGGAAATTTTGTTGTCGCTGTCGATGGCGATGGCACCTGGGAAGGCAGGGCCTTTCGAGTCGATAAAGCAGCATTCCACAATCACAGTACCAATGCTACCCGCGCGATCACGATAGTACTCAATCAGCTCGCTGGTCACCGTACCATCATAAAATCCGGTACAGGTGGTCATCGGTGCCATCAGCAGACGATTTTTCAGTACGGCGCCGTTAGGCAGAGTCAGCGGGTTAAGGATCGGGGTGATGGTATTCATTTAGTGAACTCCAAAATTTAAAAGTTTTAAATTCTTTGGTAACCGTTTTCTTATAATTATTCTGTGGTCCTATGTCATGAAACCAATATACCACTTTCTTTAGCTACAATAGTTATTTCTTTAGTTTTTTTTAACTTTCAAATAAATCGAGCCAATAAATCACGCAATGATTGGTCGTGACGCAGACTTAGTGGTAATGGTTAATTTTCAGAGACTATCCGATGGTCTTATTGTGCATTTATTCTAATTTTGAGAAACAGATAGTCTTGCGGGCTAACCACCTGAGATGGGTTCGCCAGTTAAGATTATGACGCTCTATCCGCTGGGTGTATTTTTTGCTTACAACATGGCTGGTTGAAGCCAGCAGTGTTCGGTATACCATCTAGAGGTCAGTCATGTAGAAAGCGAGCTTAAACTGGCTAAACAGTACAGGAAGATGATTTAAAGTCAGAGCATTACGAGGGCCAAATGCATGTACAGGGGCTCGCTTTCGGATGCGATTATAAGCATAAAATAACCATCGCTGATTGCCTTTGCACCGGACATATGACCACTGCTCATCGGCTTCACAGCAGATAACCACCTCTGCGCCAGGCTCTACGTTTTGCGCTACCTAGTGCGGCGTAAGTTTTTTGGATGACGAAGAACGGTATTGAGGCTTATCCGTAGAACCCGTGCTGTATCACGGCATCTGGAGCCGTTCATCGCCCTATCAACCATGGCCTGATGGGGTTCGGGTTTAGCGCCGTTGTAGCGACAGCTGAGCTGGAAGGTCTTCAGTCCCATTCCCACCCGAAACGCAACACAGCTACCCACTGGCCCGATCCGGATAAAATCTCTATTCTGGCGCAACTGGAGACCCTGTTGCATGCAGGGAAAATATCTCACTCAGAAAGAACGG
>NZ_MAYS01000023.1 GCF_001756855.1 Candidatus Erwinia dacicola
AGTCGACGGGGAAACTGCTGGGATAACGCCCCTATGGAGCGGTTCTTCCGGAGCCTGAAGACCGAATGGGTGCCGACGAAGGGCTATAACAGCTTCAGCGAAGCCCAGGGCGCGATAATCCGCTATATAACGGGATATTACAGCGCTATCAGGCCCCACTGGTATAACGGCAGTCTGACGCCCAACGAATCTGAGCGGCTGTACTACTTACAGTCTAATGCTGTGGCCAGTATTAGTTGACCACTAGTCTTTGAAAGATAAGACCTTTCAATAACACGAAAGGCTAACTCATCAATAACTTTGCAACAGTGCCGGATCGTCTACCGGGGTGGGGTCAGTCCATAAATGACTCTGAGGTGTCTGTTAAACCCGTGGCGATTCTACGGTCTTCATTACAGCAAACCAGGAAAAACCCCCGGAAGGTCGCTGAGGCGGAGAAAGTTAAGCCAGAGCCAGAAACAGGCCAGCATGTCCGCGATGTGAAGTTACATCACACTTCGCAGATTTGATCGTCGTTAATGAAGTTCAATATGTTATTTTATTCAATAAAATAAAAATAAGGTTGCGTACATTAGCAACTGTAAACGTACCCTGAAAAGAAGTGTGACTTTTATACCAAAATTACAAAAGAGGGATTCTCTATGAAGTTATGGAACAAAACGCTCTTGGCTGCAGCAATTACCCTTCTCATTGCTGGTTGTGATGACGCGGATAAAAAAGTGGATAGCAACCTTAATCAGGCTAAGGAAGCCGCCAGCCAGATCCAAGATGCTGCTGCTGACAAAGCTTCATCCATTAATGATGAAGCGGATAAGCATATTGATGCTGTCAAGCAGGAAGCCGCTAATCAAGCAGATCAACTAACTGAGAAGGCAAAATCCATTAAGGCAGAAGCTGACGCAAAAGCACATTCTTTAGCTGAACAGGCTAAAGCTGAAGGATATGAAGTCAAAGCAGATGCTAAACAAAAAAGCGATCAGTAGTAGCAAAGGCTAAACACATTAAGACACAAGCCATCTCCGGTGCTAACGAGCTGGAAACTGATGCTGCAGCTAAGACCCAGGAAATCAAAGACAGCATGAAAAATGATTATACCCTAGCACAAGCTGATTCTACCCCAACTGAAAACAAACAGTAATTATAGGAGCCAATATGGGTATTTTATCCTAGACTATCTTCGGTCTTATCGCGGGCATCATCGCAAAATGGATTATGCCGGGTAAAGAAAACGTAGGAATTATCGTGACCATTATTCTGGGGATCGTCGGTGCTGTTGTGGGAGGCTACATTAGGCTGTGTCCCTTAATTGCATAACCTTTTGTAAATACAGTCGGATACAACCCAGTTTAACCATCGCCAGATAATTCCTCGCCGTTT
>NZ_MAYS01000024.1 GCF_001756855.1 Candidatus Erwinia dacicola
CAGTCTAATGCTGTGGCCAGCATTAGTTGACCACTACATAAATACCAGAGCAAATATCAGTACTGCAGAAGATTTGCGGCGAAAGAACTGAACGGCGGAAATCACGATGAGGATGCCAGCAATAACAAAATACCAGTCACCCCCGAGTGATGCTAATTTCCCACCACCAATGACAAAGTAGAGGCCCGTTGCCAGCAAAATTAAGCCCAGCCATTTAGATGGCCCGGCAGTTGATTGAGGCATAGCAGAAATACTCCTAGATAATAAGGCGTAGCAATGTTCAACTTTTTATTAATATGTTTCACGGGATGGATCGTCCTACGTTTGTTGCTGACGCTCGTAACTCACGGCAGGCTTGGCTGAGCACCCGTAACAAACGGCAGGATTGTACCACTAGGTTCATAATGTAATAAACAGAAAATTAACAAGCCGTCTATGTTTGATAACTATAGACCGAAATTCGCACAAAATGATAAACGTGATAGTTACCGGGATTTATGGATTCTCAGCGGGCAGTAGCAGCAGCCGTTTCTTCGAGATCAGGCTGTGACCGTGCCGACAAAAATAGTCGACCACGCCGCAGGTTTTCAGTACCTGTAACGGTTTCTGGCAGTCGGGGCAGCAGGCAATAGCGGGGATGGCGCGCTGGCAGCGATCGCAGTGAAACTGCTCAGCCATCGCGGTGAGTGAGTACTGGCAAACCTAGCATGGAAGTGACATCGGACTCTCCTTTACTTCAGCGTGGCACAAAAAACAAAGGATTGACCCCAAAAGCGGTCAACCCCTACATTACACGCCGTAAGGACCCTCATACCTCCTTGCGGATCAACGTTTGTTCTTTTTGAGATGGCTCATTAAGCGTTGACGTTTACGCTGTTGGTTTGTCGTCAGCAGGTTGGGCTTACCTTCGTACGGGTTATAACCCTCTTTAAACTGGATACGGATTGGCGTTCCCATAATTTCCAGCGAGCGGCGGAAATAGTTCATCAGATAGCGCTTGTAGGAATCCGGCAGATCTTTTACCTGGTTACCATGGATCACCACAATTGGCGGATTATAACCCCCGGCGTGGGCATACTTCAGCTTAACGCGGCGGCTGCGCACCATGGGTGGCTGATGGTCGTCGGCCGCCATGTTCATGATGCGCGTCAGCATTGAGGTGTTCACTCGACGGGTGGAACAGTCGTAGGCTTCGGTCACGGATTCAAACAAGTTACCGACGCCGCTGCCGTGCAGGGCTGAGATAAAGTGAATGCGCGCGAAGTCGATAAAGCCCAGACGGTAGTCCAGCTGCTCTTTCACTTCGTCGCGGATCTCCGGTGACAGACCATCCCACTTATTAACCACTATAACCAGTGAGCGCCCACTATTAAGGATGAAGCCGAGCAGCGAGAGAACCTGATCGGAAACCCCCTCGTGAGCATCAATCACCAGTAGCACGACGTTGGCATCTTCAATCGCTTTCAGGGTTTTGATTACCGAGAACTTTTCTACGGTTTCGATAATTTTACCGCGCTTACGCACCCCGGCGGTGTCAATCAGGACATATTCACGTCCGTCACGCTCCATCGGAATATAGATGCTGTCGCGCGTGGTGCCCGGCATGTCGTAAACCACCACGCGTTCTTCACCGAGAATACGGTTAGTGAGCGTTGACTTACCGACGTTCGGACGCCCAACGATAGCCAGCTTGATCGGCAGATCTAGCGGGTTAAAGTCATCTTTTTCATCTTCCGGCATTTCGCCGTTAGCTTTGGCTTCTTTCGCCGCGAACTCTGCCCAGTAGGCTTCGTTCTCCTCTTCTTCGGTCAGTTCTGCCTCGGGCGCAACTTCGTCCATCCACGGCAGCAGTACCAGCTCCAGCAGGCTGGTGACACCGCGCCCGTGAGAAGCAGCAATCGCGTGGATTTCACCCAGACCGAGCGACCAGAAGTCGGTGACGACGGAATCCGCGTCCAGACCATCGGTTTTATTCGCCACGATAAAGGTTGGCTTGTCGCGCGAGCGCAGGTGCTTGGCGATGGCGGTGTCAGCAGGCATCAGCCCGGCACGCGCATCGACCATAAACAGAACGACGTCGGCTTCTTCAATGGCAAGCAGCGACTGTTCCGCCATGCGCGTTTCCACGCCCTCTTCGATACCGTCAATACCGCCGGTATCAATACAAATAAACTCACGCCCTTCAATTTCAGCGCGACCATATTTGCGGTCTCGAGTAAGCCCAGGGAAATCCGCCACCAGCGCATCTCGCGTGTGCGTTAAGCGGTTAAACAGGGTTGATTTTCCCACATTAGGACGCCCGACCAGCGCGACCACAGGTACCATAGTGAAACCTCATAACTAAAAAACAGGCGCCTAGCTGCGATTTTATTCGCGCTGCAGGCAGATAAACTGCTGCTCTACTCAGGCCGATGGTACCTAGAATAACACCCCTTGGATAAAATCAAGGAGTCGTATTTACCCTAACTACGGGTAGCAGATCGCAGCAGATTAACGCGTAATCGCGTAAACCTCACCGTCTTTGGACTGGATCAGCAGCTTGTCGCTGGCAACCACTGGCTCAGTTTGGAAGCCGGTGCTGTCCAGTTTCTGCTGCGCCACGAAGCGGCCATCGTCGGTGTTAAGCCAGTGCAGGTAACCTTCCACATCACCCACCACCAAGTAGCCATTGTACAGCACAGGAGAGGTCAGGTTACGGTGCAGCAGATCGCTCTGGCACCAGAGAGTTACGCCACCGTCGGTGTTCAGGGCAATCACGCGGTCATCCTGATCCACCAGATAGATGCGGCCACCGTCAACGATTATATCGTGTACCGAGCCGATTTCACGCTTCCACATGATCTGGCCGGAGCGCAGGTCCAGCGCCGTCAGGTTACCATTGTAGGCCAGCGCATACACCACGCCATTGACGATAACCGGGGTCGTATCGACATCGGCCAAGCGGTCGATTTCGGTCGCGCCGCTTGGCTGGGAAATACGCTGCTGCCAGATAATCTGGCCCGGGTTGAGGATCACGGCGCTCACGCGGCCGTTATCACCACCGACAATGGCGGCGCCAAATGCGGTCGATGGCGCAGACTCACCGCGCAGGCTCAGGGCCGACACATCGAGGTTAACGGTCCATTTTACGCTGCCGCTGGTTTGATCAAGACCCTGCAACATGCCGTTGCTGGTGTGAACCAGCACCAAGTCATCGCTGATCACCGGGCGGGATAACACTTCACCAGCCGCTTTGGTCTGCCACGCAACGGAGCCATCGCTGGCGTTCAGGTCATAAACCTGGCCGCGCTCGCTGCCAACATAGACGTGGCCTGCATCAACGGTCAGGCCGCCAGAGAGCAGCGCCGGGATATTGCTGGAGAAGAAACCGGTTTTTTCTGCCAGGTCCACTTTCCACTGTTCTTTGCCGTCGCCGGAGTTCAACGCCTTGACGATGCCATGACGGTCAGCCGCATACACGGTATTTTCCGCCCAAGCTGGGTGCAGGTTAGAGTAAAAATCTCCCACTCCGTTGCCCACCGAGGTGCTCCAGACTTTTTCCGGCTCGAACTGATTCTGTACGGTCGGCAACGGCGACATTTTTACCACGTCTTCTTCACCGCTGAACCATGAACATCCGCTAAGTAAGGTGACTGACATCAGTCCCGGCAGAAGTAACTTACGCAATTCCATGAAATTCCTCTTGTGCCTTGAAGGCCAAATATCAGAGCTTTTTAGCCTAGCAGATTATTCACTTTCATTTGCAGCATCTCTTTCAGCGTCGAAAAGGCGTCAGAATCAATGCCTTTAGTCCACGCATCGCGTGCACCCTTCACGTCGCCTTTACTGAGCAGCGCTTCACCGCGCACGTCAGCCACGATCGCTGTCCAGCCGTCGCCTTTCACGTTTTTCAGCGTTTTCAGCACTTCATCCGGCTGATTCTGCTGTAGCTGAATGCGCGCCAAGCGCAGATTCAGTACGGCCTGCAGGTTCGCATCTTTGGTATCTTTCAAACCGCTCTGCAGCTGGGCTGCGGCTTTATCGAGCTGGTTAGCATCAATATAGCGTTTCGCCAAGTTGAGAGAAGCCAGCGTGCCGTAAGTATTACTGTTATCGCTGGCGAATTTCGCTGCGGCATCCAACGTGGCGGGTTTGCTGGCATCCAGTGCCGAGGTCACCTGCTGATAGGCCGCAGAGGTTTCACGTGAACCGCTGTCCTGATTGCTGTTCCAGTAACGCCAGCCAACCAACGCGCCCACGCCCAGCCCCACGCCAACTACCAGCGCTTTGCCGTTCTGTGCAAAAAAGTTCTTCAGCGCATCTACCTGCTCGTTTTCGTTGCTATATACTTTCACGCAATTCTACTCCTTTAAATCGTGCCGTCAGGGCTTAGCGCTGTAACATCGAGGCCAGCGTGGATGCAGCATCACACTGCGCCAGCGTTTGCTGCTCGCCGTTACGTAAATCTTTAATGACCAGCTGGCCGTTGGCCACTTCGTCTTCGCCGAGTACCAATGCAATGCAGGCTCCCCACTTATCTGCACGAGCAAACTGCTTCTTGAAGTTACCGCCGCCAAAGTTTGTCATTAGCTTCAGCTCTGGCAGCGCGTCACGCAGCTGTTCAGCCAGCAGCATCGCCGCACTGTGTACGCCCTGACCTGAAGCGATGACATAGACATCAACAATACGCGTCGGTTCAAATTCCGGGTTAACAGCCTGCACCAGCAGAACCAGACGCTCTAGGCCCATGGCAAAACCCACTGCTGGGGTGGCACGACCACCCAGCTGTTCTACCAGATCATCGTAGCGGCCACCGGCACACACCGTGCCCTGCGCGCCGAGGCTGCTGGTTACCCACTCAAACACAGTGCAGTTATAGTAATCGAGGCCGCGCACTAGGTTCTGGTTCACGCTGTAGGCAATGCCCGCCGCATCCAGCAGGCTGCACAGCCCGGTGAAATGCGCGCGCGACTCGCAATCTAGGTAATCACCCAGCGTTGGTGCATCGTTCAGCAGCGCCTGTACGTCCGGGTTTTTACTGTCCAGCACGCGCAGCGGATTGCTGCACATGCGGCGCTTGCAGTCTTCGTCCAGCACGTCCACGTGCTGCTCAAGGAAGGCTACCAGCACATCACGATAGTTGGCGCGGGCTTCCAGCGAACCGATAGAGTTCAGCTCTAGGCGCACATGCTCAGAGATGCCTAGCGCTTTCCACCAGCGGGCGGTCATCATGATCAGCTCAGCGTCAATGTCCGGGCCTTGCAGGCCAAACACTTCGGTACCAATCTGGTGGAACTGGCGGTAGCGGCCTTTCTGCGGGCGCTCGTAGCGGAACATCGGGCCGATGTACCACAGACGCTGTTCCTGATTGTACAGCAGACCGTGTTCAATGCCGGCGCGCACGCAGCCTGCGGTCCCTTCCGGGCGCAGCGTCAGGCTTTCGCCGTTGTGGTCGTCAAAGGTATACATCTCTTTTTCAACCACGTCGGTCACTTCACCGATAGCGCGCTTGAATAACGGGGTCTGCTCTACAATCGGCAAGCGAATTTCGCTGAAACCGTAGCTGCCCAGAACCTGCTTAAGGATCTGTTCAATACGCTGCCACACCACGGTGTCAGCCGGTAAATAGTCGTTCATGCCACGAATGGCCTGGATATTCTTCGCCACTGCTTTCTCTCATCAATTTCATTCAGCAAGGGACGACTGTAACAAAAGGCCATCCCCTACTATATTATTTTTCGACCTGCTGGATGGTGATCCGGCGCGATTCGTCCAGCATGGTGGCTTTAGCACGAATGTGCGCTTCCAGCTGGTCAATCATATTGTCGTTATCGAGACGCTCGCGGAGACGCACGCCATCTTCGTAGAAACCGCTTTTCTTGTTGCCGCCGGTAACGCCCATAGTCGATACCGTGGCTTCACCCGGGCCGTTAACCACGCAGCCGATAATCGAAATATCCATCGGAGTAAGGATATCTTCCAGCCGCTCTTCCAGCGCATTCACCGTGCCGATCACGTCAAACTCCTGACGAGAACAGGTCGGGCAGGCAATAAAGTTGATGCCGCGGGAGCGGATGCGCAGTGATTTCAGGATATCGAAACCGACTTTCACTTCTTCTACCGGGTCCGCCGCCAGCGAAATACGCAGCGTGTCGCCGATCCCCTCAGACAGCAGCAGACCAAGGCCAATGGCGGATTTTACCGCACCGGCGCGGGCGCCACCGGCTTCGGTGATCCCAAGGTGCAGCGGCTGATCGATCTGCTTAGCCAGCAGGTGATACGACTCAACGGCAAGAAACACATCAGAAGCTTTCACGCTGACTTTGAACATGTCAAAGTTCAGACGATCGAGGATATCCACATGACGCATCGCCGATTCCAGCAGCGCTTGCGGATTCGGCTCACCGTATTTTTCCTGCAAATCCTTTTCCAGCGATCCGCCATTCACACCAATACGGATCGGAATGTTGTAGTGGCGTGCGCAGTCGACTACCGAACGAATGCGCTCTTCATTGCCGATATTGCCCGGGTTAATACGCAGGCAGTCGACGCCATATTCGGCGACTTTCAGGGCAATGCGGTAGTCAAAGTGGATATCAGCAACCAGCGGGACGTTAACCTGCTGTTTGATCAGGCAGAAGGCTTCGGCAGCATCCATGGTTGGCACGGAAACGCGCACGATATCAACGCCAACACGCCCAAGTGCTTTAATCTGGGCGACCGTAGCAGCGACGTCAGTCGTTCGGGTATTGGTCATGGACTGAACGGCGATTGGGGCACCGTCGCCTACAGGCACCTTGCCGACGTAAATACGTTTAGATCTGCGACGGGTAATAGGTGCTTCGTTATGCATATTCTTTCTCCACAATTACTCGCGACCAGAAAAAGATGCGTTATTGCGCACCTAAAGTCAGGCGAGCAACCTGGTTAGTACGGATAAAACGACTCAGATCAACAGGCTTACCCTGATACTCGATCTGTACTGCGGCCGGAGCACCAATCTTCAAGCTATAAGGAGCCGTACCAGCGAGGCTCAGTTTACCACCGCTACGCTGGATGCCGCTGAACAGTTTTTTACCGGCAGCATCGGCCACTTCCAGCCAGCAATCGCTGGAGAAGTTCATGATAACCGCATTCGGATCAGCAGCAGGCTGGCTGACGCCGGCGCTGCTGGTAGGTGGCTGACCGTTGACAGCGCTGTCAACCGGCGCCTGCGTTGGAGATACCACCGCATGCTGCGAGTTCGCCGCTTGGGTATCTGCTGCCAGTGCCTGAGCACTGGCAGCCGGAGCGTTAGCTGCTAGCATGCTAACGCTATCAGCAGGAGCTTGGCCAAGTGCCATCTCCATCGGCACCGACTGGCCGCTGGTATCAGCACTGCTGCTGGCATTGCCGTCAGTCAACGGAATAGATTGGCCGTTGCCGCTATCCCCTTCCGCTGGCGCATTCTGATCGGCCATCGAGACCACATCGTCCTGAGCGGCTTTATGATTCTGCCACCACCAAGCACCCGTCAGGCCCACCACCACAAACAGCACCAGCCAAGTGAAGATCATCAACCAGCCATCACGCTTTTTGCGGCGTTTGCCGAGAGAGAAACTTTGCATCGGTTCAACTTTTGCGGCTCTGACCGGAGCTTGTTTAGCCATCATCGGCAGCAGTTCTTCTTCCGGCACGCGAACCAGACGTGCGTAAGAACGAATATAACCCCGCAGGAAGGTCGATGCCAGATCGGCAGGCGACTTGTCCTCTTCAATATCGCGGACGGTGGAAAGTTTCAGGCAGAGGCGCTCAGCAACATTCTGCTGAGTGAGGCCCATCTGTTCACGGGCGCTGCGCAGGCGCTCGCCTGTTGAATGTACGTTGGATTTGTCTTCAGTATTCATTAGCTAAAAAATGCTGGTGCTGTATTGATTGTGGAAAAATTCGCGCAAGTTGCGCCCCATAACGCTGTACATCATCGTCGGGCTGCTTGGCCTGCGCGACGAAGCGAATCTCTAACCACAGACTTTCCGCAGAAACAGGAAAGTTGCGTTGATAAACATCTAACAGGAGCCGCGAGTCCGTGAATTTCCCCTTTCCAAATCGCCTTTCGGCTTCTGCCAGCATAGGGGCATTCCCTTAGCAGGATCGGTCTGCAGCGCATGACGCGCTTTCTCTTGCTGCCCGGCATTTAAAAAACAGTAACCTGAGTTTTTCAACGTATCGGCACGAAGTCCGTCTGCTGAATCTTCAATGGCCCTGCTGAACTGCCATTGTGCCGCATCATACTGCCCTAAACTGCAGGGAAACGCACCGTAATTATTAAGCACATAGCCGTTTTGCGGTGCAAGTTTCAGCGCGTGGCGATAATGTTACTGCGCCCTGCTCTGCTCGCCCATCTGCTGCTAACGCGTCATTGCCAGCTGGGTTCGGTAATCTTTTTGTGCCAATGCCAGCGCCCGCTGCAAATTGCGGCGAGCGGCTTCATTATCACCCCGCACCAGATAAGCTAGGCCTAGCTGTATGCGCGTCTCAACCAGTGCTTTACGCTGCGGTGAAGTTTGGCACCCCACCGGCAGCCACAGCGCTAAACCAACGATTAAACCTGCCCGAATCCCTGTTTCTCCCCGTATCCATTCGCGGATTATGCTACGCCAATGTTTACAGATTCAACACGTTGAAGGGCAGGAAAATGCCGGGTTTCAGATCGCCTTCACAGAGATAGCCTCACCAGCCATTTTCTTTTTCAGCGTGCGCTTGGTGCGGTCGATCACTTCCCCGGCCAGCTGGCCGCAGGCAGCATCGATATCATCGCCACGGGTCTTACGCACAATAGTAGTAAAACCGTAATTCATCAACACTTTAGAGAAACGATCGATGCGATTGTTAGAACTACGACCATAGGGTGCGTTTGGGAAGGGGTTCCATGGGATCAGGTTGATCTTACACGGTGTATCTTTCAGCAATGCGGCCAGTTCATGAGCGTTATCCGTGCTGTCATTGATGTGGTCGAGCATCACGTACTCAATGGTCACACGCCCTTGGTTGGCATTTGACTTGCCGACGTAGCGGCTCACCGCGGCCAAGAAGGTCTCAATATTGTACTTTTTATTGATTGGCACAATTTCGTCACGAATTGTGTCATTTGGCGCGTGCAGTGAAATCGCCAACGCCACGTCAATCATATCGCTGAGTTTATCCAGCGCCGGAACCACTCCGGAGGTGGACAGGGTTACGCGGCGCTTCGACAGGCCAAAACCGAAGTCGTCCAGCATAATTTCCATCGCCGGAACCACGTTGTTCAGGTTCAGCAGCGGTTCGCCCATTCCCATCATCACCACGTTGGTGATCGGGCGCTTGCCGGTGACTTTGGCCGCGCCAATAATCTTCGCCACGCGCCAGATCTGACCGATAATTTCCGACACGCGCAGGTTGCGGTTAAAGCCCTGCTGCGCGGTCGAACAGAATTTGCACTCCAGCGCACAGCCTACCTGGGAAGAGACACACAGGGTGGCGCGATCTTTTTCTGGAATGTAGACAGTTTCTACCTGCTGGCTGCCGATTTGGATAGCCCACCTGATGGTGCCATCGGAGGAACGCTGCTCTTCAGTCACTTCCGGCGCGCGGATTTCCGCGACTTCCCTCAGCAAGTTACGGAAGACCTTGTTGATATCAGTCATCTCGTCGAAGTCATCACAGCAGTAGTGGTAGATCCACTTCATCACCTGATCGGCACGAAACGGCTTTTCACCCATGCTGACAAAAAAATCACGCATCTGCTGACGATTAAGATCGAGCAGGTTAATTTTCTCTTCTTTTGGCGCTACGACGGCAGGTGAGGTGGACGACGGAGTTACAATAAGTTCGGGCATAATATTCTCTGGCCTCGTTGTTACACGTTATGGCGCTGGATTTGAAGTGAATAGAATAGAAGTGCCCCGGAGAGCGAACCCCCAAGGCGCATCACTGTACTCATGATCGTCACAGGGTTAAAGCACTATAGCCAAATAATTTGTAAACCCTGCTGCAGGCCAAGCAGCCGAATTAACGGGTGCGCGGGCACACTTCGTTTTCGCCGAAAAAGTAAGCTATTTCACGGGCAGCAGATTCAACAGAATCTGAACCGTGGGTCGCGTTCTCGGTGAAGCTGTCCGCGTAGTCTGCACGCAGGGTGCCAGCCAGTGCGTTAGCTGGGTTAGTTGCGCCCATCAGGTCACGGTGACGCTGTACGGCATTTTCGCCTTCCAGTACAGAAACCACTACCGGACCAGAGGTCATGGATTCAACAAGACCATCGAAGAATAGCTTACCTTGGTGCTCAGCGTAGAAACCTTCAGCCTGCTCTTTGTTCAGGTGCAGCATTTTGCTGCCAACGATTTCGAAGCCAGCGCTTTCAAAACGGTTGAAGATTGCGCCGATCACGTTTTTTGCCACAGCATTAGGTTTTACGATGGAAAATGTGCGCTCAACAGTCATGTTGCCCCCTGTTTTATCTTTCGAGTGTAGTCGCGAAAACGGTGTTCCCGGCCAAGAAAATGACCGCAGATTATAGAGGGCATCGCGATGGATGCCTATCAGAGATTCAATAATTTATTCAAAGACTCGACCACCATCGCGGGAATTTTGCCCCACCTGGTGCTATTTTATGCAGTGCGGCGAATGATTACCATCACTGCGGCTAGGGTTCTGTCTGAAATTAACGAATTAATTCAACATTTATCAAGTGGCTGCGGCGGGGTGAAGGCCTCAACCAAGCTACCATCGCCAGAGAGCTTAATCTGTCCTGCTCCACTATTAGCAGGGAACTCAGACGCAATACCGACCCCGCTTTTAACGGCGTTTACTCCTGCAGGAGAGCGGATTCGCTGGCACGGGAACGGCGTCATAAACCCTTGCCAAAAAATGCTTTTCACCGGCTGGAGCCACACGTTCAGGACTTCATCCGGCAGGAGCTTTCCACCCATACCTCTCCTGAAGACATCAGTGGCCGCCTGCAGCTGGAATTCGATGTCTTTGTCAGCAAG
>NZ_MAYS01000025.1 GCF_001756855.1 Candidatus Erwinia dacicola
CAGTGTGCCTAAAAATAGCTTTCCGGTTAAAAACACGACAAAAACTGCATTTTCATACTTAAATCTACGCACGTCCGCCACATTAAAGGGATAGTTCGTTCTGACATTCATGGTTGGGCGCTCTCAGAAGAGGCAATTCAATCTCCTAACCATCAAGTGGAAGAAGCAATATCAGGAAGACAGTCTCACCGCCGTAGCGGCCAAAGATGAAGTCGTTCCAGCTTCTGAGCTGACTGCTGCTTTGAAGCAGGTTCGGGAGCTCCAGCGCCTTCTGGGCAAGAAGACGATGGAAGTTGAGATCCTGAAAGAAGCCGTGGAGTACGGCCAGTCGCGAAACTGGATAACGCACGCGCCCTTGTTGCCAAAGGACGGGGAATAGCACTGGTCAGCCGTGCCATGAGCGTATCGCGTGCGCAACTATCACTGCGGGTGAAGCGTTCTGCCGACTGGCAGGACAGGCGTTGTAACCGGCGTAATGACGAAGCAGACGCTAAAATACTTAGGGTATCCTCGATATCATCAGCGACACCCCCAGCTACGGTTCTGCCGTGGTATCGCTGGGTCGAAGAACGGTCTGGCAACGGCGTGCGCGCACTGCCGCACGGCTGGCTGGATTTCTGCCCGCTGGCGGAGAAAGGAGACTGTGATGTTGACCAATGAGCAGGGGTTCAGCCTGAGCTTTACGGCCCTGGTGCACTATTAGCAGGCGTTCGGCCTAGGGTTCCAGCTGCTCACCGCGCAGGCGATCGGCCCCGCCGGGCGCAGCGCAAAACTGACGCAGCTACATTTGACGGGTAAGATTTTTACGCAACGCATTGAGCGTAACACCCTGACACTCCGCACCCGCATTAAGCGTCTGGCCCGCAAAACGATTTGCTTTTCACGTTCCATCGAGGTCCACGAAAAAGTTATCGGCTCATTCATCGAAAAGCACAGCGAGCGAACGGTATTTAACAGATGCCATTTTTCAAACCGTGCCGAACGGGTTACAGTAGCCGTCAGCAAAAATTAAAGGACTGTGACATGTTTACCGTTTACCACTCCAATCAGCTGGATCTGTTAAAAACGCTGGCCTGCTGGCAGATTGAAAACCAGCCGCTGCGCGATCCGCTTTGTTCGGAGGTGGTACTGGTACAGAGCCCGGGTATGGCGCAGTGGCTGCAGATGTCGCTGGCCGAAGAGTTTGGCATTGCGGCGAATATTGACTTCCCGCTGCCCGCCAGCTTTCTTTGGGATATGTTCGTGCGCGTACTGCCGGAGATCCCGAAAGAGAGCGCATTTAACAAATCCAGCATGAGCTGGAAGCTGATGGCGATCCTGCCCGCCATGCTGGCAGACGACGCTTTCACCATTCTGCGCCACTACCTCAGCGACGATGACGACAAGCGTAAGCTGTTCCAGCTTTCCTCACGCGTTGCTGACCTGTTTGACCAGTATCTGGTCTATCGCCCTCAGTGGCTGAACAGCTGGCAGCAGGGGCAGCTGATTGACGGACTGGGCGAGGCGCAGATCTGGCAGGCTCCTCTGTGGGCGGCGCTGGTGGAATATACCCATCATCTCGGCCAGCCGGAATGGCACCGTGCCAATCTCTATCAGCGCTTCATCACTAGGCTGGAGAGCGACAGCACGCGCTTTCCTAACCTGCCGGACCGGGTGTTTATCTGCGGCATCTCCGCGCTGCCCCCAGTCTATCTTCAGGCACTGCAAGCGCTGGGCAAACACATTGATATCCATCTGCTGTTCACTAACCCCTGCCGCCACTACTGGGGCGATATTCAGGACTACTGCTTCCTGGCAAAGCTGCAAAGCCGCAACCGCCGCCACTACCAGGACAATCGTGAAGTTCCGCAGTTCCGTGACGTCGAGAACGCCTCGTCGCTGTTCAATGCCGATGGCGAGCAGCAGCTGAGCAATCCGCTGCTGGCCTCTTGGGGAAAACTCGGGCGTGACAACCTCTATCTGCTGTCGCAAATGGAGGCAAACGAAGTTTTCGCCTTTGTCGATATCGAGCCGGTAAACCTGCTGCAAACGCTGAAGCGCGACCTGCTGGAGTTGGAAGATCATGCAGCGATTGGCCTGAAGCAGAGTGAGTGGGTTACCAGCAGCAGCAAGCGCGTACTGGCAGCGCAGGACCGCTCGGTCTCTCTTAACCTCTGCCACAGCCCGCAGCGAGAGGTTGAAGTGTTACAGGACCGGCTGTTGGCGATGATGGACGCCGACCCGACCCTCACCGCGCGCGATATCATCGTGATGGTTCCGGATATCGACGTCTATACGCCGTTTATCCAGGCGGCATTTGGCAATGCCCCGCCAGAGCGCATGCTGCCATTCGCGATTTCTGACCGCAGCGCCAGCAAGGCGCACCCGGCGCTGCAGGTGTTTATCTCCCTGCTCAGTCTGCCGGATAGCCGCTTTACCGCCGAAGAGGTGCTGGCGCTGCTGGAAGTACCCGCCGTGGCCGCCCGATTTGCGGTCGATGAAGAGGGGCTGCGCCTGCTGCGTCACTGGGTAGCGGAATCCGGCATTCGCTGGGGGCTGGATGATGACAACGTGCGAGAGCTGGAGCTGCCCGCCACCGGCCAGCACACTTGGCGTTTCGGCCTGACTCGCATGCTGTTAGGCTATGCGATGAACAGCGAAGCGGGGGACTGGCAGGGCATCTTGCCCTATGACGAGTCTAGCGGGCTGATTGCTGAATTGGCGGGCAACCTCGCGGAACTCCTCGCCCAACTACACCGCTGGCGGCAGTGGCTGAGCGAGGCGCGTGCGCTGCCGGTGTGGCTACCGCTGTGCCGCCAGCTGCTTGATGACTTCTTCACCCTCGATGCCGAAACCGAAGCGGCGCTGGCGCTGATAGAAGAACAGTGGCAGCAGGCGATCGCCTACGGGGTGCAGGCTGGCTATCAGCCGGCGGTGCCGCTTACCATCCTGCGTGACGACTTGGCGGCGCGCCTCGACCAGCAGCAAATCAGCCAGCGCTTCCTCGCCGGGCCGGTCAACTTTTGTACCCTGATGCCAATGCGTTCTATCCCCTTCAAAGTGGTATGCCTGCTGGGCATGAACGACGGCGTTTATCCGCGTACGCTGCCGCCTCTCGGTTTTGACCTGATGAACCAGCAGGTGCAGAAGGGCGACCGTAGCCGCCGCGACGATGACCGCTACCTGTTCCTTGAAGCGCTCAACTCGGCGCAGCAGCGGCTGTACATCAGCTATATCGGCCGCTCGATTCAGGATAATACCGAACGATATCCTTCAGTGCTGGTCAGTGAATTAGTGGAGTACATCAGTCAGAGCTTCTGCCTAGCCGCCGATCATAACAAGGACGTTGATAGCAGCGCTGAGGCGCTAATCGACCATCTGCACTATGTGCACAGCCGCATGCCGTTCGCGGCAGAGAATTATCGTGAGCAGGCGGAGTTTCGTAGTTTTGCCGCCGAGTGGCTGCCCGCCGCCGCCGCCCGCGGTACGGCACATCCCCGATTTATGCAGGCATTGCCGGATGAAAGCGAAGAGATACTGAGCTTTGACAAACTGGTGCTCTTCTGGCGCCACCCGGTACGGGCACTCTTCAGCCTGCGCCTCGGAGTCAGCTTCCAGCTGGAAGAGACCGTTCTACCGGATACGGAGCCGTTCTCCCTCGACGGTCTCAGCCGTTATCAGGTCAACTCACAGCTGCTGAACAGCCTGATCGACGGCAGCGAGAGTGACCGTCTGTACGCGCGTCAGCGTGCCGCCGGGGCGCTGCCCTACGGTGCATTTGGTGAACTATTCTGGCAAGAGCAGGAGCAGGAAATGAGCGAACTGGCCGGGCGCATACGAGAACAGCGTGCCACTGCGGAAAACTGGGAAATTGCACTGGAAATCGGCGGTCTGACGTTAAGCGGCTGGCTGACCCAAGTGCAGGATAACGGCCTGCTGCGCTGGCGGCCAGGAATTCTCAACTTTAACGATGGCCTGACGCTCTGGCTGGAGCATCTGGTGTATTGCGCGCTGGGTAGCAGCGGCAGCAGCGTGATGATGGGGCGCAAAGGGAGCAAGTGGCGCTTCCCGCCGCTGCCAGCAGAGCAGGCTTTGCAGCAGCTGGCTCACCATATTGACGGTTACCGGCTGGGCATGTGTGCCCCGCTGTTGCTCACCGCTTCCGGTGGGGCTTGGCTCAAAGAGTGTTTTGATGATAAAACCGGCGTGGTGCAGCGCGATGATGCCACGCAGAAAAAGGCCCGGGCAAAGCTGTTACAGTGCTGGCAGGGCAATTATCAAATTGACGGTGAGGGCAACGACCCGTACCTGCAACGCCTGCTGCGTACGCTGGATGAGACCGGCGTGCAGGAGATGACTGAACAGGCCGAACGCTGGCTGTTACCGTTGTTGCAGCATCATCGCCCGGATTAAGCATGTTTTCAGGACATTCAGGCTGACATCCTGTAGTATTTTGACCTAGTTACTTAGCATGCGTGGCACAGCCGTGCGCTGAAATCTGTAAGCCGATATTCAACCGGCAGAAAGTCTGAGAATAACAGCCCGTTGAGGAGTTTGAATGCGTCGTTATGCAGTCTGGTTAGCTTGTTTTGTTTCTGTCACGTTGTTCGCCCCGCTGGTTCAGGCGCAGGATGGATGGCAACCGATTATTGAAACCATCCGCAAAAGTGAGAAGGATCCTCGCCAGTACCAGGCCATCAAGTTAGACAATGGCATGACCGTGCTGCTGGTTTCCGATGCACAAGCAACCAAATCGCTGGCGGCGCTGACGCTGCCGGTTGGGTCGCTGGAAAATCCCACCGACCAGCTTGGCCTAGCGCACTATCTGGAACATATGGTGCTGATGGGGTCAAAACGCTATCCGCAGCCGGATAACCTCGCTGAATTCCTCAAAAAACACGGCGGCAGCCACAACGCCAGCACCGCGTCTTACCGCACCACATTCTACCTAGAAGTGGAAAACGATGCGCTGCAACCCGCTGTTGATCGCCTAGCCGATGTCATTGCCGAACCGTTGCTCGACCCGGTGAATGCCGACCGCGAACGCCATGCGGTCAACGCTGAGCTGACGATGGCGCGCTCGCGTGACGGACTGCGTATGGCGCAGGTTGGTGCGGAAACGCTTAACCCCGCGCACCCGAGTTCACGCTTCTCAGGCGGCAATCTGGAAACCCTGCGCGACAAGCCCGGCAGCAAGCTGCACGATGCGCTTACTGCGTTTTATCATTGCTACTACTCCGCCAACCTGATGAAGGCAGTGATCTACGGCAACCAGCCGCTGCCGGAGCTGCAAAAAATTGCCGCGGCGACCTTTGGTCGCGTCGCCAATCACAACGCTAAGGTACCGGATATTAGCGTACCGGTGGTGACCGATAAACAAAAAGGCATCATCATTCACTACGTGCCGGCCCAGCCGCGCAAACAGCTGAAAATCGAATTCCGCATTGATAACAATAGCGATAAATTTCGCAGCAAAACCGACACGCTGATTGGCTATCTGATTGGCAACCGCAGCAAAAACACGCTGTCAGACTGGCTGCAAAACCAGGGCCTAGCCGATTCGATCAATGCCGGGGCCGATCCGGTTATCGACCGTAACAGCGGCGTATTCTCGATTGCGATTTCGCTGACCGATAAAGGCCAGACAAATCGAGATGAGGTGATTGCGGCGGTGTTCAGCTACCTCAACCAGCTGCGCAGCGAGGGAATTGATAAGCGCTACTTTGATGAAGTAGCGCACGTGCTGGACCTCAATTTCCGCTACCCGTCGATCACCCGCGATATGAACTACATTGAATGGCTGGTGGACACCATGCTGCGCGTCCCGGTCGCCGATACGCTAGTGGCCCCATATATCGCCGATGACTACGATGCGCTGGCTATCAGAGCGCGACTGGACGGCATGATACCGGAAAATGCGCGTATTTGGTTTATCAGTCCGAAAGAGCCGCACAACAAAACGGCTTATTTTGTTGATGCCCCCTATCAGGTCGACAAAATCAGCGCCCAGCGCTTTAATGATTGGCAGGTGGAAAGCGATGAAATCAAGCTGTCGCTGCCGGTGCTTAACCCGTATATTCCCGATGATTTCAGCCTGATTAAAGCCGGTAAGGCTTATCCGCATCCGCAAAAGCTGATGAATCAGCAAGGGCTGCGGGTGTTCTATATGTCAAGCCAGTATTACGCGGACGAGCCGAAGGCTAATATCACCCTCGTGCTGCGTAATAAGGCGGCGATGAGCACGGCCCAGAACCAGGTCATGTTTTCGCTGAATGATTATCTAGCGGGCGTCTTTCTGGATGAACTGAGCTCGCAGGCGTCGGTAGGCGGCATTAGCTTCTCCACCAGCGAAAACGACGGCGTGACCTTCAGCGCCACCGGCTTTACCCAGCGCTTACCGAAGCTGATGAGCCAGCTGCTGAAGGGCTACACCAGCTTCATGCCTACTCAGGCGCAGCTGGAACAGGCGAAATCTTGGTATCTGGAACGCCTAGATGCGGCAGACAAAGGCAAAGCCTTTGAGCTGGCTATCCAGCCTGCGCAGCTGCTCTCTCAGCTGCCTTACACCCAGCGCAGCGAGCGCCGCAGCCTGGTGGCCGCCATTAGCCTGCAACAGCTGATGGACTATCGCAAAATGCTGCTGGAGCAGTCTGCGCCGGAGCTGATGGTGGTCGGCAATATGACCCCAGATGCGGTGCGCAGTCTGGCCACCGAGGTGAAAACCCAGCTCAACTGTGAAGGCCATGAGTGGTGGCACAGCGAGCACGTCACCATCGTTAAGCCAACCCTGGCTAACCTGCAGGAGGCGGGCAGCAGCACCGATTCGGCGCTGGCTGTAGTCTACGTCCCGGTTGGCTTCGAGGAGTATCAGAGCATGGCCAGCAGCGCGATGCTGAGCCAGGTTATCCAGCCGTGGTTCTACAATCAGCTGCGCACCGAAGAACAGCTGGGCTATGCGGTGTTTGCTTTCCAGATGCCGGTTGGCCGCCAGTGGGGCATTGGCTTCTTGCTGCAGAGCAACGTCAGGCAGCCAGCTTTCCTGCTGAGCCGCTTCAAAGCCTTCTACCCCAAGGCGGAAAAACGCCTGCGGGAGATGAGCAAAGCGGACTTTGCCCAGTATCAGGCCGCGATGATCAACGAACTGAAGCAGCGTCCGCAGACGCTGGATGAAGAAGCAGGGCGCTTTAGCAAAGACTTTGACCGCGAGAACTATAAGTTCGATACTCGCGAAAAAGTGATTGCTCAGATCCAGGCGCTGACGCCGCAGTCGGTGGCTGATTTTTTTCATCAGGCGGTGATTGCACCGACCGGGCTGGCGCTGCTGTCGCAGATTTCCGGCAGCCACCGCGGTAAAGCCGACTATGCCAAAGAGAAAGGCTGGACCACGTGGAAAGACCTCTCCACGCTGCAACAGTCGCTGCCGGTGAGCCAGAATACGCCATGAGCCAACGGGGTCCTGAGCGGCTTGAGCCGTTAACTCTGCCGCTGCACGGTGAGCGGTTGATTGAAGCCTCAGCAGGGACCGGTAAGACCTTCACCATCGGGCTGCTTTATCTGCGGCTGCTGCTCGGTCTGGGCGGCGAGGCGGCATTCAGCCGCCCGCTGTCGGTTGAAGAAATCTTGGTGGTGACCTTTACCGAAGCGGCGACCGCCGAGCTGCGCAGGCGTATTCGCGCCAATATCCACGAGTTGCGTATAGCCTGCATGCGCGGCGAAAGCCGCAACCCAATGCTCTGCGCACTGATGGTCGAACTTCCCGATCGCGACCGGGCAGCCTCCATGCTGCTGGCGGCGGAGCGACAGATGGATGAAGCAGGAATTTTTACCATTCACGGCTTCTGCCAGCGCATGCTGAGTCTCAACGCGTTCGAGTCCGGTATGCTGTTCGAACAGCAGCTGATAGAAGATGAAACCCCGCTGTACCGCCGGGCGACCGCTGACTTCTGGCGCCGCCACTGCTACCCGCTACCGCTTTCGGTGGCCAGAGTGGTGCGCCAGCTGTGGGCTGGCCCGGATCAGCTGCTGAAGACTCTGTCGCCATGGCTAGGGGGCGAAGCGCCCGCGCTGAAATCAGCGCCGCATCCTGACGAAACGCTGGAGCAGCGCCACGTGAAGATCATTGCGCAAATCGACGCGCTGAAACAGGTGTGGCTGACGGCGGGCGATCTGCTGGCGCTGATAGAAGTCTCCGACGTTGACCGGCGTAGCTATAATAGTAAGCACTTACGTAACTGGCTGGAAAAAATCACCCAGTGGGCGCAGCAGGCGACGGAGGATTACGAGGTGCCGAAAGATCTTGAGCGCTTCGGCCAGCGCATGCTGCTGGATAAAACGAAAAAGGGCGAACCGCCACGCCACGCACTGTTTGACCAGATCGATGCCTTCCTTGCCGAGCCGCTATCGCTGCGTGACTTGGTGATTGCCCGCGCGCTGCACGAGGTACGTTTTGTCACCCAGCAGGAGAAACGCCTGCATGCGCAGCTGGGCTTCGATGACCTGCTGGGGCGCTTTGATGCCGCCCTGCAGCAGCCGGGCGGCGCTGCACTAGCGGCGGCCATTCGCCAGCGCTATCCGGTAGCGCTGATCGATGAGTTCCAGGATACCGACCAGCAGCAGTACCGCATTTTCCAGACGCTGTACATGCGCCAGCCTGACAGCGCGCTGCTGCTGATTGGCGACCCGAAGCAGGCGATCTACGCCTTCCGCGGCGCGAACATTTTCACCTATATGAAGGCGCGCGCCGAAGTTAGCGCCCACTACACGCTGGAGGCTAACTGGCGCTCTTCACCGGCGATGGTGGAGGGCGTTAATCAGCTGTTTCTACGCCAGAACAATCCGTTCCTGTTTAGCGAAATCCCCTTTATCACCGTCAGCGCGGCGCAGCCGAACCAGAGTTTATGTTTCAGCCTCGACGGCCAGCCGCAGCCCGCATTACAGTTCTGGCTGCAGTCGAGCGAAGGCGTGGGGGTAAGCGATTACCAACAGTTTATGGCCCGCCAGTGTGCAGCGCAGATCTGCCGCTGGCTGAGCGCCGGGCAGCAAGGCAAAGCGCTGATTGGTAGAGCCGATAAGCAGCGCCCGGTGCAGGCTTCGGATATCACTATTTTGGTGCGCAGCCGCAGCGAAGCCTCGGTGATGCGCGAGGCGTTAAACGGCCTCAATATTCCGTCGGTGTATTTCTCCAATCGCGACAGCGTGTTTACCACCACGGAAGCTTGCGAAATGCTGTGGCTGCTGCAGGCGGTGCTGGCGCCTGAGCAGGAAAGAGTGCTACGCAGCGCGCTGGCCAGCAGTTTATTTGGGCTGGATGCCTTGGCACTGGATGCCCTGAGCCGTGACGAGCTCGCTTGGGATGCGCTGGTGGATGAGTTTGCCGGATATCGCCAGCGCTGGCTGAAGCGCGGAGTACTGCCGATGCTGCGAGAGCTGATGGTGCAGCGCCAGATGGCAGAGAATCTGCTGGCCTCCGACAACGGCGAGCGCCGCCTGACCGATCTGCTGCATCTTAGCGAGCTGCTGCAGGAGGCTGCTGCCACTCTGGATAGCGAACATGCGCTGGTGCGCTGGCTGGCACAGCAGCTTGAGCAGCCAGACAGCGCGGTGGCTAATCAGCAGCTGCGGCTGGAGAGCGACCGCCACTTAGTGCAGATAGTTACTATCCATAAATCTAAAGGGCTGCAGTATCCACTGGTGTGGCTGCCGTTTGTGGCGAACTACCGCGAGGCGGATAACGGCGTCTATCACGACCGCCAGACCTTTGAAGCGCTGCTCGATCTGCAGCAGGGCGAAGAGAGTGTGGAGCTGGCGGAGCAGGAGCGGTTGGCGGAAGATCTGCGCCTGCTGTACGTGGCGCTGACCCGTTCGGTGTATCACTGCAGCGTCGGCATTGCGCCGCTGATTAAAGGCAACCGCAAAAAAGAGGGCAACAGCGACCTGCACCGCAGCGCGCTGGGCTATCTGGTGCAGCAGGGGGAAGCCGCTGATGCCGCGGGTTTGCGCACTGCCCTGCTGGCTCTGCAAAGTGAAGCCACGTCACTGGTGGAACCGGGCGAGCCTGACAACGCGCCGTGGCAGCCGCAGCGGGAGGAAGCGCAAAGCCTGAGTAGCCTGCAGATGGCGCGTACGCTGCGCGATGACTGGCGTGTGACCAGCTACTCCGGCCTGCAACAGCACTGGCAGCCGACGGCACTGGACCTGTTGCCGCAGCTCGATGTTGATGCCGCCGGGGAAGCTAGCGGCGAGCGGCTACCGCAGCTGACGCCGCACACCTTTCCGCGTGGTGCCGCGCCCGGCACCTTCCTGCACGGGCTGCTTAAAACGCTGGAGTTCACTGAAGCCGTTGACGATGCGTGGCTGATGCAGCAGCTGAGCGGACAGGGGCTGGATGAAGCCTGGCTCCCGGTGATGCGCGAGTGGATTACGCGCATTTTACACACGCCGCTTAATGACAGCGGTGCCTCGCTACACCAGCTGCCCTCCGATGCGCGCCGGGTGGAGTTACAATTTTACCTGCCGATTGAACGCCTGCTGAAAGCAGAAGCGCTCAACGCGCTGGTACGTCAGGACCCGCTGTCGGCGGGCTGCCCGCCGCTGAATTTCTATCAGGTGAAGGGCATGCTAAAAGGCTTTATCGACCTAGTGTTCTGCTGGCAGGAGAAATATTACCTGCTGGATTACAAATCCAACTGGCTGGGCGAAGAGAGCAGCGCCTATACCCAGCAGGCAATGGCGCAGGCAATGCAGTCACACCGCTATGATTTGCAGTATCAGCTGTACACCCTCGCGCTGCATCGATATCTGCGCCACCACCTAGCGGACTATGATTACCAGCAGCACTTTGGTGGGGTGATCTATCTGTTCCTGCGCGGTCTGGACGGCAGCGATGCTAGAAACGGCATCTACAACACGCGGCCCGAGTCGGAGTTTGTCGAGGCGCTCGACCAGCTGTTTGCCAAACAAGCGGAGAGTACCTATGACGCTGGCTGAAACACTGCAGCAGGCGCAGAGCCTGCGCCTGCTGCGCGCGCTCGACGTGCAATTTGCCCGCATGGTGGCCACCGAGCAGCAGCCCGCGCTGATGCTGGCGGCGGCGCTGGTCAGCCGCGATGCGGGAGAGGGGCACGTCTGCCTGCCGCTGGATCAGCTTCAGCCGGAAGCCTTTTTCGCCGGGCGCCATCCCGAGCTGGCACAGGCGCTGTGGCAGGCAGCGGGCGCACCGGACGACTGGTCAACGCTGCTGGCGCAGTCGGCGGTCAGTGACGGCAGCGCAGCAACGCCGCTGGTGCTGCATCAGCAGCGCCTGTATCTGCACCGCATGTGGCAGAGCGAAGGCGAAGTGGCGCAGTTTATTCAGCGCCAGCCGATCCCGCAGACGCTGGAAGAAGCGCTTATCCGTATGACGCTGGACCGCTACTTTGGTCAGCAGCCCGATGACTGGCAAAAGATAGCCGCGGCGGTGGCGCTCACGCGGCAGGTGGCGGTGATTTCCGGTGGCCCTGGCACGGGCAAAACCACGACGGTGGCAAAGCTGTTGGCCAGCCTGATTGAACTGTCACCGGGTACACCACGCATTGAACTGGCTGCCCCGACCGGTAAAGCGGCGGCGCGCCTGACGGAGTCGCTGGGTAAAACTCTGCAGAGCCTGCAGCTGGATGCGGCGGTGCTGAAAAGTTTCCCACAGGAGGCGATCACGCTGCACCAGCTGCTGGGCGCTCTGCCCGGCAGCCAGCGTATGCGCTATCACGCGGCTAACTTGCTGCACCTCGATGTGCTGGTAGTGGATGAAGCCTCGATGGTCGATCTGCCGATGCTGGCCAGCCTGATTGCCGCGCTACCGCCGCAGGCGCAGGTGATATTCCTCGGCGATCGTGACCAGTTAGCCTCGGTGGAAGCCGGTGCCGTGCTGGATGATATCTGCCGCTGTGCCGAGTCTGGCTACAGCGTGCAGCGTGCTGCCGAACTGTCGCGCCTTACCGGCTGTGAAGTGGCAGGGCGGGACGATTCTTACGCGCCCCAAGTGCGCGATACCCTCTGCCTGCTGCGCAAAAACTACCGCTTCACGGAGTCTTCAGGCATCGGCCAGCTGGCGCTGGCAGTGAATGCCGGTGAAGTGAAGCGGGTGGAGCAGGTCTTTGCCCAAGGCTTTAGCGATATCAACCGTCACGCGCTCAGCAGCAGCGAAGACTATCAGCTGCTGCTGAATGAGTGCGTGGCTGGCTATCGTGACTATCTGACGCGGCTGAAGAGCGGGGCATCACCTGCGGAGGTGCTGTCGGCCTTCAGCTGCTTCCAGCTGCTGTGCGCGCTGCGCGAGGGGCCATTTGGCGTGGCGGGGTTGAATGAGCGCATTGAGGAAGTGCTGCGTGCCGCCGGACTCATCCGCCGCAACATGGCGCTGTACGGCAAGTGGTATGCCGGGCGGCCGGTGATGATCGTCCGTAACGACCGCGCGCTGGGGCTGTTTAACGGCGATATTGGTATTGCGATGCTGGATGACGAGCAGCAGCTAAAGGTCTTTTTCCCGCTGCCGGATGGCACGATTAAAACGGTACAGCCCAGCCGCCTGCCGCCGCACGATACGGCCTTTGCGATGACGGTGCATAAATCCCAAGGATCGGAGTTTGAGCACACGCTGATGGTGTTGCCAAACCAAGTGATGCCGGTATTAACGCGTGAGCTGGTCTACACCGCGATTACCCGCGCCAAACAGCAGTTGACCCTGTACGCCGATAAAGCGGTGTTTAACAGCGCGGTGAAAATGCGCACCCGGCGCCGTAGTGGGTTAGTCGAAAGGTTAACGGCGGCATGAAACAACAGGCGAGGCATGCCTGACCCGAGTAAGCATGAGGTGGTGGGATTAACTCTGCCGGGTATGCACGCTGGCTTCGCGCAGGTCGACCATCAGCACTTTTGAACGACGCTGATAGTTATACATCTCTTTTTTGCTTTCCGGCAGCAGCTCAACATCCACCGGCATAAAGCCGCGTTCTTGGAACCAGTGAATGCTGCGGGTGGTCAGTACAAACAGCTTTTTCAGCCCCATCTGCCGTGCCTGCAACGCTACGCGCTCCAGCAGCGCCTCGCCGCGTGAAGAGCTGCGATAATCTGGGTGAACCGCCACGCAGGCCATCTCGCCAATCTGCTCTTCTAGGAACGGATAGAGCGCCGCACAGCCGATGGTTAGGTTGTCGCGTTCAATGATGGTGAACTTGTCGATCTCCATCTCCAGCTGTTCACGCGAGCGGCGCACTAGAATACCCTGCTGCTCCAGCGGGCGGATCAGTTCCAGAATGCCGCCGATATCGTTAATGGTGGCGCGGCGGATCTGCTCGGCGCTCTCCATGACAATCTGCGTACCGATACCGTCACGGGAGAACAGCTCCTGTAACAGGGCGCCATCCTCCTGATAGCTGATCAGGTGGCTGCGGCGCACGCCGCTGCGGCAGGCCTTCACCGCACCGCGCAGGAAGCGTACCGTGCCGGAGTGATAATCCTCGTCGCTCTCCAGCTCTTCAATGCGCTTTTGCGCCTCGTTTGGGAACAGCTCAGAGACAATCACGCCATCGCAATTGGTTACGCCCTGCTCGGAGCAGAAGCCGATCATCTTCTCGGCCTTGAGCTTAATCGCCAGTTGCGTCGCCACCTCTTCTGAGGCCAGGTTAAAGCTTTCGCCGGTCACTGAGACCGCCACTGGACCCATCAGCACGATAGTGCCGCTGTCGAGCTGACGATGGATCGCCTCTTCATCAATGCGGCGAATGCGCCCGCTATGGCAGTAATCCACCCCGTCATCGACGCCGAGCGGCTGGGCGATAATAAAATTACCGCTGACGACATTAATATGCGCGCCCTGCAAAGGCGTATTGTTGAGGCTCATCGATAGGTGGGCGGTAATATCCAGCTGCAGACAGCCTGCGACCTGCTTTACCTGCTCCAGAGACTGAGCATCCGTGACGCGGGTGTGTTTATGGTAGAGCGGTTCCAGATTGCGCTCGGCAAGGTTAGCGTCGATCTGCGGGCGGGCGCCGTACACCACCACCAAGCGGATGCCGAGGCTGTGCAGCAGGCCGATATCATTAATGATACCGGAGAAGTTATCGTGCTCGATGGCTTCACCACCCAGCATAATGACAAACGTTTTACCACGGTGGGCATTGATGTAGGGAACAGTATGGCGAAATCCCTGAACCAGTTCGGTACTACGTTCCTTCACGGCAAAACCTCTATGCATTATTATTCGGTAAAAGTGTGTTTTTATTCTTTCCTTGCCCTAGGTGCAAGTAACTCTTATCCTTACTTATCACCCGCTCGCGCATTTCCAACAGTCTAATGTATTGCATTTATTCGCTTTTTCGGGATGACACTGCCTAGTGGATTCGTTAAAGTTTTTCCAAAATTTTCTTTATTCGCTTTTTATTAGACAAATTACAGCATCTAGAGTTGTATGACCGATTCAACTTCGTTTAACCAGCGGCGATTTCTACAGGGTACCGGGGCCGTATGTTTGCTTAGCGTTAGCCGGGTAGGCTGGGCAGCCAGCAGTCACGTGGTCGCAATCCGCATCTGGCCTTTCTCAACCTATTCGCGCCTGACCAATAAGCAGTTTGCGCTGACATTGTCACGTTTGACATAACCAAGGTCATCTATCACTATCACCCGGTAGCGATCTAACTTTAGCAACACTTCGTTAAGTCTCAGCAGAGAACGGGCTTTTTGCAGCTCCTGCAGCAGTTCTCCAGCGCTGAAGAACCGCGCCCGGTAGCCCTGACCTACAACGCCGTCAACGATGACCGCTGCCAGATGGCTTTTGCCCAGCCCACTTGCCCCGAACAACAGCACATTCTCCCCCGCATCTACCCAGTCCGTCGTTTCGCACAGCTGACGGACCTAGGCTGCGTTCAGTTCCGGCACCTGTGCGAGGTTATATTCCGACACCAATTTACCCGTAGGTAACTTGGTGTCTTCTATATAACGCCGCAGCCGCTCGCTTTTACGATGCGTCGCTTCCTCACTGCACAGCGACAGCAGATAACGTGAAGGAGTCCAGCCTTCTGCCAGTGCGCGTTTTTCCTGGCTGTGCCATTCGGAAGCCATCCGCGTCAGCCTCAGTTTTCGCAGCAGTCTTTCCAGCGTATGGATATCAGTCACTGAAGGCATCCTTTTTGTAGCAACTGGTCATAACTGTCAACAGCAGTCAAACTTTGGGTCTTCCGCAACTTGGGTGGAACCTTTCAGGCCAGAGGACTCATTACCCATCGCCTCAGTAACTCGAACCCGGCGCGCCCGTACATCTGCCGCTTCAGCATTTTCAGGCGATTAACGTGTCCTTCGACTACACCGTTACTCCATTTGCTGGTTATAGCTTCACATATTGCTGCTGCATCAGCTTCCATCCCGGTTGCAACACGCTGGAGCTCAACAGGACCGCTTTCGCTGACATCAGTGAACCATCTGTTTAGCTGTGGCTTGTTTTTTGTTTTCAGGATCCGGTAGAAGTCCAGTGCCAGTTGTTGTGCTATTTCAGCTGCGGTTCTTTTTCACACATCAGCCCGATGAAGCGGGAGGCATAACTTTCTTCCCCTCTTATTATCCTCCAGGGCATCAACCAACGGCTCACACGCGGGCACTGTTGCAAAGAT
>NZ_MAYS01000026.1 GCF_001756855.1 Candidatus Erwinia dacicola
AGCGATAGGCGGCTTTGGTGTGACGACGTGAAGACAGGTAAAAGTCAATGGTGCAGCCCCTGCTGTCGACGGCGCGGTACAGATAAGCCCAGCGTCCGTTGACCTTCACGTAGGTTTCATCGAGATGCCATGAGCCAAAACCGGAAGGTTGACGCCAGTACCAGCGCCGCCGCTTTTCCATCTCAGGTGCAGAACGCTGAACCCATCGATAAATCGTGGTGTGATCGACATTTACCCCTCGCTCAGCCAGCATCTCCTGCAGCTCACGATAACTGATGCCATATTTGCAGTACCAGCGGACGGCCCACAGGATAATATGACGCTCAAAATGTCGACCTTTAAATGGGTTCATGTGCTGCTCCTTCAACTAAACAGTGGCATCAGTTTACCATCGCCAGATCTTTGCAACAGTGCCCTATTATTCAACAAAGCCCTTCTACGCCACGCGCGATATCACCGCGACCGTCGACTACTATTCCGCTGATTACCACCTCGATCCTCGCGAAAAAACTGGCCGAAAGACTGGATGCGCTGGTGATGGATGTGAAAGTGGGATCCAGCGCATTTATGCCGACATATGAACTGTCTGAATCGCTGGCGTAGGCGATAGTCGGCGTAGCCAAGGGCGCGGGCTGCAAAATCACCGCGCTGCTGACCAATATGAACTAAGTGCTGTCTTCCAGCGCCGGCAATGGCCGTGGTGTCGATGGGCGGCGGGCGTCCTCGTGCCAGCGGCAGCATTGATTACAGCGTTTGCTTCAGCGAAATGGCGCAGCTGGGCGACAGCGTTGATGCGCAGTGCTCGCTGGCAGTGATCCACGCGGCAACCGAAGCCAGGTGGCAGGAAGCCGCCGCTGCTGTGAAGCGCGCGGTGGCGGTGGGCAGTGAACAGCCGCAGGCAACGCCGGTTATCTATCGCAAAATCTCGTGATAACGAGTATTCTATTCTAATAGCATTTTTAAATGCCTATCGCGACAATCGCGCAGGAGACTAGGATGAAACGTGCATTTATCATGGTGCTCGATTCCTTTGGAATCGGCTCCAGTAAAGACGCCGACAAGTTCGGTGATGAAGGCACGGATACGCTCGGTCATATCGCCGAAGCGTGCTTTAGGAATGAAGCAGACAAAGGGCGTAAGGGCCCGCTCTATCTGCCGAATCTGACCGCCCTAGGGCTGGGCAAAGCGGCAGAAGCCTCGACCGGGAAATTCCCGCCGGGGCTGGATAAAAATGCCGAAATTATTGGCGCTTACGCCTACGCCAGCGAGCTCTCCTCCGGGAAAGACACGCCGTCCGGTCACTGGGAAATCGCTGGGGTGCCGGTGCTGTTTGACTGGGGCTATTTTAGCAATGTGGAGAACAGCTTCCCGCAGGAGCTGCTCGACCTTCTGGTGAAAAAAGCCAATCTGCTGGGTTATCTCGGCAACTGCCACTCCTCCGGTACGGTGATTCTCGACCAGCTTGGGGAAGAGCATATGAAAACCGGCAAGCCGATTTTCTATACCTCCGCCGACTCGGTATTCCAGATTGCCTGCCATGAAGAGACTTTCGGCCTTAACCGTCTGTATGAGCTGTGCGAAATAGCGCGCGAAGCCCTAACCGAAGGCGGTTACAATGTTGGCCGGGTGATCGCCCGTCCGTTTGTCGGTGATAAGCCGGGCGGCTTTAAGCGCACCGGTAATCGTCATGACCTAGCGGTGGAGCCTCCGGCCCCGACTATCCTGAAAAAGCTGGTGGACGAGCAGGGTGGGGAAGTGATTTCCGTTGGTAAAATCGCGGATATCTACGCCCACGTTGGCATCACCAAAAAGGTGAAAGCCACCGGGCTGGACGCGCTGTTTGACGCTACCGTTGCAGAGATGAAAACCGCCCCGGATAACAGTATTGTGTTCACCAACTTCGTTGATTTCGACTCAACGTGGGGCCATCGTCGCGATATCCCCGGCTATGCTGGTGGCTTGGAGCTGTTTGACCGCCGCCTGCCGGAGCTGATGACACTGGTCAAGGAGGGGGATATTCTGATCCTCACCGCCGACCATGGCTGTGACCCAAGCTGGCGCGGTACCGAGCACACCCGCGAGCATATCCCGGTGCTGATCTACGGCCCAAACGTGGAACCGGGCGATTACGGCTATCGCGATACCTTCGCCGACATTGGTCAGACGGTTGCCAGCTATTTTGGCCTGTCGCCGATGGAATACGGCAAAAGTATTTTTTAATCCCCATTTAATAAGACTAAGGATTCAACATGGCTACGCCTCATATTAACGCTGAGATGGGTGATTTCGCTGACGTGGTACTAATGCCAGGCGACCCGCTGCGCGCTAAGCACATCGGGGAAACCTTCCTGAAGGACGCGGTCGAAGTGAACAACGTGCGCGGCATGCTGGGTTATACCGGCACCTATAAAGGTCGTGAGATTTCGGTGATGGGCCACGGTATGGGTATTCCATCCTGCTCAATCTACGCGAAAGAGCTGATTACCGATTTCGGCGTGAAAAAAATCATCCGCGTCGGTTCCTGCGGTGCGGTGCACAGCGATGTGAAACTGCGTGACGTGGTGATCGGCATGGGTGCCAGCACCGACTCCAAAGTGAACCGTATGCGCTTCAAAGACCATGATTTTGCGGCAATTGCGGATTTCGACATGGTGCGCGACGCGGTTGACTCTGCCAAAGCGCTGGGCGTAGATGCCCGCGTCGGTAACATCTTCTCTGCGGATCTGTTCTACACTCCGGACTCGCAGATGTTCGACGTGATGGAGAAGTACGGCATCCTCGGCGTCGAGATGGAAGCCGCGGGTATCTACGGCGTGGCGGCAGAGTTCGGCGCGAAAGCGCTGGCGATCTGCACAGTGTCTGACCATATCCGCTCCGGCGAGCAGACCACCGCCGCCGAGCGTCAGACTACCTTCAGCGAGATGATTGAGATCGCGCTGGAGTCCGTCCTGCTGGGTGATAAAGAGTAAATTCATTATGTAGGGGCCGATCATCTTTTTCGATCGGCCCTCTGGGTCGCCTCTTTTTGTTCAGGCTGACCGGAAAAGAGGGTCAGCCACTACAATTAAAGGAAAGGTCGCGTGTCAGCGATCGATGAACAAGGAGAACGTTATGAATTCATGCGCGATATTTGTTAATGCCGGTGGCGACTTGGGTCTTCCGCAACTTGGATGGAACCTTTCAAGCCAGAGGACTCATCACTCGTTGTCTCAGTAACTCGAACCCGGCACGCCCGTACATCTGCCGCTTCAGCATTTTCAGGCGATTTACATGCCCGTCAACTACACCGTTACTCCATCTGCTGGTAATGGCTTCACATATTGCTGCTGCATCAGCTTCCATCCCGGCTGCAACACGCTGAAGCTCAACAGGTCCGCTTTCGCTGACAGGAGGTGAACCGCCTGCTAAGCTGTGGCTTGTTTTTAGTTTTCAGGATCCGATAAAAGACCAGTGCCAGTTGTTGTGCTATTTTCAGCTGCGGCTCTTTTTTAGGCACTGTTGCAAAGATCTGGCGATGGTAAACTGATGCCACTGTTTAGTTGAAGGAGCAGCACATGAACCCATTTAAAGGTCGACATTTTGAGCGTCATATTATCCTGTGGGCCGTCCGCTGGTACTGCAAATATGGCATCAGTTATCGTGAGCTGCAGGAGATGCTGGCTGAGCGAGGGGTAAATGTCGATCACACCACGATTTATCGATGGGTTCAGCGTTATGCACCTGAGATGGAAAAGCGGCGGCGCTGGTACTGGCGTCAACCTTCCGGTTTTGGCTCATGGCATCTCGATGAAACCTACGTGAAGGTCAACGGACGCTGGGCTTATCTGTACCGCGCCGTCGACAGCAGGGGCTGCACCATTGACTTTTACCTGTCTTCACGTCGTCACACCAAAGCCGCCTATCGCTTTATGGGTAAACTTCTGAATAATACGAAGCGCCTGCAAATTCCACGGTTGATCAACACAGATAAAGCCCCGACGTATGGGCGGGCGCTGGCATTGTCGCTAC
>NZ_MAYS01000027.1 GCF_001756855.1 Candidatus Erwinia dacicola
TGACGCCGCAGAAAAAGCCGGAGAAGCCGGGATTTGCGGTGCTGATGAAGGGCTTCCTGGGTACCGACCCGTACCAGTGCATCCTGTGCAAGGGCCGACTGCGTTTTGCCGGCGCTCAGGCAGGAACGCAGGCGATGGCATGACTGTCGGAAAGGTTGCGTGGAATGGAGAAAAAGCGATGGTTGCGGATGCCTGAGCCGGATTAGTGTGCCTGAAAAATGGCTTTCCGGTCAAAAACACGACAAAAACTGCATTTTCATACTTAAACCTACGCACGAGCGCCGCATCAAAGGGATAGTTCGTTCTGACATTCATGGTTGGGCGCTCTCAGAAGAGGCGATTCAATCTCCTAACCATGAACGCCTAGCTCGGTGAAGGCGACCGTCAGCTGTCCGGTAGTGAACTGCGCCGCCTAAGACTGGCGCGTGCGCTGCTGTACGGCGGCGATCTGATGCTGCTGGATGAGCCGACCTAAGGGCTGGATGCGGAAACTGAACAGCAGATCCTCGCGCTCCTGCGCCAAGTGGCGCAAAATAAAACGCTCATTATAGTCATCCACCGCCTGCGCGGCCTAGCACATTTTAACCAAATTTGCGTTATGGACAGCAGCGAAATCATCGAACAGGGAAATCATGCCGAATTAGTCGCAAAACAGGGTTGCTACTGGACTTTTCTGCAGTGCTTTGCGCTTTAGAGGGGTTGATGCGGGTGAATTCATCCACAATTCTTTACTTAATACGTAAAATTCGGCATTATCTTGCCGGTTTAAAACTAAGGTAGTCCACCTAGAGGATTCGATGGCCAAAGAAGACAATATTGAAATGCAGGGTACCGTACTCGATACGTTACCTAACACCATGTTTCGCGTTGAATTGGAAAACGGTCACGTGGTTACCGCTCATATCTCCGGTAAAATGCGTAAAAACTATATCCGCATCCTGACGGGCGACAAAGTCACTGTAGAGCTGACCCCTTACGACCTGAGCAGAGGTCGCATTGTCTTCCGTAGTCGCTAATTTGCCCCGTGCTGCCGCGTTAACGCTTGCAGCACTGATAATCCAAACCGGACTGCTCTCAGTCCGGTTTTTATGCTCCAAATATATTTATTTTGCTGACTAAAGTGCTCGTCGCGCATACTGATAATTCAGAATATTCCTAAATCAGGTTGAATCAATCAGTCCGGATGACTCTTATGGTGGCAATAACAATGAAAAAAAAACGCTTCACGCTTTCCCGCTTAAACCGCTGGTACTACACCGTTACTCCATTTGCTGGTTATGGGCTCCACATATTGCTGCTGTATCACCTTCCATCCCGGCTGCAACACGCTGAAGCTTAACTGGTCCGCTTTCGCTGACATGAGTGAACCACCTGCTTAGCTGTGGCTTGTTTTTGGTTTTCAGGAGCCGGTAGAAGTCCAGTGCCAGTTGTTGTGCTGTTTTCAGCTGCGGTTCTTTTTCACACAGCAGCCCGATGAAGCGGGAAGCATAATTATCTTCGCCCCTTATTATTCGTAAGGGCATTAACCAACGACTCACGCGCGAAGCTGACGGAAGACGGGCTGGCGC
>NZ_MAYS01000028.1 GCF_001756855.1 Candidatus Erwinia dacicola
TGCTCTTTAACAATCCGGAACAAGCTGAGAATTGAAACGACGCGTCGCTTTCATTTTCCGTAATTAAGAATGAAACTAACTAGCGATGCGTTCGAGTCTCTCAAATGCTCACGACAGCGTGCCGTCCTTCGGGACGCTTGTGGGTTGTGAGGTTAAGCGACTAAGCGTACACGGTGGATGCCTAGGCAGTCAGAGGCGATGAAGGGCGTGCTAATCTGCGATAAGCGTCGGTAAGGTGATATGAACCGCAACAACCGATGATACCCGAATGGGGAAACCCAGTGTGATAGGTCACACTATCATGTCATGAATACATAGTGGCATGAGGCGAACCGGGGGAACTGAAACATCTAAGTACCCCGAGGAAAAGAAATCAACCGAGATTCCCCCAGTAGCGGCGAGCGAACGGGGAACAGCCCGGAACCTGAATCAGTTTGTGCATTAGTGGAAGCGTCTGGAAAGACGCAGGGTACAGGGTGATACTCCCGTACACAAAAATGCACTTGCTGTGAGTTCGATGAGTAGGGCGGGACACGTGACATCCTGTCTGAATATGGGGGGACCATCCTCCAAGGCTAAATACTCCTGACTGACCGATAGTGAACCAGTACCGTGAGGGAAAGGCGAAAAGAACCCCGGCGAGGGGAGTGAAACAGAACCTGAAACCGTGTACGTACAAGCAGTGGGAGCACCTTCGTGGTGTGACTGCGTACCTTTTGTATAATGGGTCAGCGACTTATATTCTGTAGCAAGGTTAACCGAATAGGGGAGCCGCAGGGAAACCGAGTCTTAACTGGGCGCTAAGTTGCAGGGTATAGACCCGAAACCCGGTGATCTAGCCACGGGCAGGTTGAAGGTTGGGTAACACTAACTGGAGGACCGAACCGACTAATGTTGAAAAATTAGCGGATGACTTGTGGCTGGGGGTGAAAGGCCAATCAAACCGGGAGATAGCTGGTTCTCCCCGAAAGCTATTTAGGTAGCGCCTCGTGAGTTCATCTTCGGGGGTAGAGCACTGTTTTGGCTAGGGGGTCATCCCGGCTTACCAACCCAATGCAAACTGCGAATACCGAAGAATGTTATCACGGGAGACACACGGCGGGTGCTAACGTCCGTCGTGAAGAGGGAAACAACCCAGACCGCCAGCTAAGGTCCCAAAGTCATGGTTAAGTGGGAAACGATGTGGGAAGGCATAGACAGCCAGGATGTTGGCTTAGAAGCAGCCATCATTTGAAGAAAGCGTAATAGCTCACTGGTCGAGTCGGCCTGCGCGGAAGATGTAACGGGGCTAAACCATGCACCGAAGCTGCGGCAGCGGCGCGCAAGCGTTGTTGGGTAGGGGAGCGTTCTGTAAGCCGTCGAAGGTGAGCTGTGAGGCTTGCTGGAGGTATCAGAAGTGCGAATGCTGACATAAGTAACGATAAAGCGGGTGAAAAGCCTGCTCGCCGGAAGACCAAGGGTTCCTGTCCAACGTTAATCGGGGCAGGGTGAGTCGACCCCTAAGGCGAGGCCGAAAGGCGTAGTCGATGGGAAACGGGTTAATATTCCCGTACTCGGTGTTACTGCGAAGGGGGGACGGAGAAGGCTATGTTAGCCGGGCGACGGTTGTCCCGGTTTAAGCATGTAGGCGGAGAGTTTAGGTAAATCCGGACTCTTATCAACGCTGAGGTGTGATGACGAGGCATTACGGTGCTGAAGTAACAAATGCCCTGCTTCCAGGAAAAGCCTCTAAGCATCAGGTAACATCGAATCGTACCCCAAACCGACACAGGTGGTCAGGTAGAGAATACCAAGGCGCTTGAGAGAACTCGGGTGAAGGAACTAGGCAAAATGGTGCCGTAACTTCGGGAGAAGGCACGCTGTCGATAGGTGAAACCCCTCGCGGGTGGGAGCTGAAGGCAGTCGAAGATACCAGCTGGCTGCAACTGTTTATTAAAAACACAGCACTGTGCAAACACGAAAGTGGACGTATACGGTGTGACGCCTGCCCGGTGCCGGAAGGTTAATTGATGGGGTTATCCGCAAGGAGAAGCTCTTGATCGAAGCCCCGGTAAACGGCGGCCGTAACTATAACGGTCCTAAGGTAGCGAAATTCCTTGTCGGGTAAGTTCCGACCTGCACGAATGGCGTAATGATGGCTAGGCTGTCTCCACCCGAGACTCAGTGAAATTGAACTCGCTGTGAAGATGCAGCGTACCCGCGGCAAGACGGAAAGACCCCGTGAACCTTTACTACAGCTTGACACTGAACATTGAGCCTTGATGTGTAGGATAGGTGGGAGGCTTTGAAGCGTGGACGCCAGTCTGCGTGGAGCCAACCTTGAAATACCACCCTTTAACGTTTGATGTTCTAACCTAGCGCCGTAATCCGGCGCGGGGACAGTGTCTGGTGGGTAGTTTGACTGGGGCGGTCTCCTCCTAAAGAGTAACGGAGGAGCACGAAGGTTAGCTAATCACGGTCGGACATCGTGAGGTTAGTGCAATGGCATAAGCTAGCTTGACTGCGAGAGTGACGGCTCAAGCAGGTGCGAAAGCAGGTCATAGTGATCCGGTGGTTCTGAATGGAAGGGCCATCGCTCAACGGATAAAAGGTACTCCGGGGATAACAGGCTGATACCGCCCAAGAGTTCATATCGACGGCGGTGTTTGGCACCTCGATGTCGGCTCATCACATCCTGGGGCTGAAGTGGGTCCCAAGGGTACGGCTGTTCGCCGTTTAAAGTGGTACGCGAGCTGGGTTTAGAACGTCGTGAGACAGTTCGGTCCCTATCTGCCGTGGGCGCTGGAGAATTGAGAGGGGTTGCTCCTAGTACGAGAGGACCGGAGTGAACGCACCACTGGTATTCGGGTTGTCATGCCAATGGCACTGCCCGGTAGCTAAGTGCGGAAAAGATAAGCGCTGAAAGCATCTAAGCGCGAAACTTGCCTCGAGATGAATTCTCCCTAGGTCCTTGAGACCTCTGAAGGGACGTTGAAGACTACGACGTTGATAGGCCGGGTGTGTAAGCGCAGCGATGCGTTGAGCTAACCGGTACTAATGACCCGTGAGGCTTAATCTTACAACGCCAGAAGCGTTCTGGTGCGCGTTCGAGAGACGCAAAAGAGATTTTCAGCTTGTGACCGGATAAAAATTTAGCGGGAACGAAGTCATTTCGTTTCAAGCACCAAGATTTGTCTGGCGGCTTTAGCGCGGTGGTCCCACCTGACCCCATGCCGAACTCAGAAGTGAAACGCCGTAGCGCCGATGGTAGTGTGGGGTCTCCCCATGCGAGAGTAGGGAACTGCCAAACATCAATTTAAGACCGTTTACGGGTCATGACATTACCTCTGACAAGGTAAGGGCAAAACACCTAAAATCAGACGCAGTCTGAATTCAGTACAGAATCGGTGGAGCGGTAGTTCAGTTGGTTAGAATACCTGCCTGTCACGCAGGGGGTCGCGGGTTCGAGCCCCGTCCG
>NZ_MAYS01000029.1 GCF_001756855.1 Candidatus Erwinia dacicola
CGTTTTGCCGGTGCCACGGCGGGCGTTCACGCCACAAAAATGCTCTCTGACAGGCTGCATCGGATGGAAAAAAAACGATGGCTTCAGGCACTGGCTCTGGATAAGTTCGCCTGAAAAATGGCTTTCAGATGAGAAACACAGCAAAACGGCTTTTTTACGCATTATCATGCGACAGACCTGACGCAATAAGCCCCTTCCTCACCACAGCTCACGGTTAGGAAACCCCAAAAGGGTCGATTCAGTTTCCTAACCATGAACTAATATCCTCTGGATATCATGTTGTTGCAAAAGCGCTTGCCCCTCCGGGGCTGGCGCTTTTTTTTATTTTTTAAGCGGATAAAATTTTCTTGTCAGATTATTCCTCTGCACATCTTCCTGAAGTGCGGTTAGTGTGTGTAAAATTACATCCAATGGAAATGCCTGCCCAAGCCTGCAGCCCTTACCTTTCTGATCGCCGTGCGTTACGCCCCACAAATGTAAAGTTTTGCCAGCTTTGGTAGCAGGCTAAACCATCGTCATGAATGGGTGTCTGAGTTATTGTATCGCAGCTGATTGTAGTCAACATGCGTTACAGGTTCTCTGGTCCTTAACGTAAAATGAGCAATATGATGAAGCCATCACAAAAATTCCACCGGGGTTTTCTTCGCCCACGCTACTGGTTAACTTGGTTTGGCGTCAGCGTACTCTTCCTGCTGGTCCAACTCCCGTATCCTTTACTGCATAAGTTCGGCATCTGGATGGGACGCACCTCTATGCGCTTTATGAAGCGACGCGTCTCGATCGCCCGCCGCAATCTGGAGCTGTGCTTTCCGGATATGGACAAAGAGCAGCTAGAGCGCCGCATCGTCGGCAATTTCGAATCCCTAGGCATGGGCCTGATTGAAACCGGCATGGCTTGGTTCTGGTCCGACCACCGCGTGAAGCGCTGGTTTAAGGTCAATGGCCTGCATAACCTGCAGGCTGCTCAGGCCGATGGCCGTGGCGCACTGATTATCGGCGTGCACTTTATGTCGCTGGAACTTGGCGGTCGGGCGATGGGCCTCTGTCAGCCGATGATGGCCATGTATCGCCCGCACAACAACAAATTTATGGAGTGGGTGCAAACTAAAGGTCGCATGCGCTCGAACAAAGCGATGATCAATCGTCGCGATCTGCGCGGTATGGTACAGGCCTTGAAACAGGGTGAGGCCGTCTGGTTTGCACCGGACCAAGATTACGGCGCGAAGGGCAGCGTCTTCGCGCCGCTGTTTGCCGTGCCTGAAGCGGCCACTACCAGCGGCACTTGGATGCTGGCACGCATGGCAAATCCTGCGCTGATCACAGTTGTGCTTATCCGCAACGAAGACGACAGCAGCTATGAATTAGTAATCCAGCCAGAGCTGAAAAATTACCCGATCGAAAGCGAGCAGCAGGCCGCCGAGTATATGAATCGCGTTATTGAGCGCGAGATCATGCGTGCGCCCAATCAGTATATGTGGCTACACCGCCGCTTTAAAACGCGTCCAAGCGGGGCCAGCTCGCTCTATTAATCCTCGTTGACTCCCCTTCCAGCGCCACTGTGCGCCGGAGCTAGTCACTCTTTTTACACTTCAATAACAAAAACTGCTATCTCCCTCACATTGCTTCCATGTAGTGAAACTATTTGCACTATTTGTGACCATTGGTGCTATTTTTGCCCCGTCCTAGTACTCGATATTAATCAAACTTACCAAATACTTCTGAATATTAGCAATGCTTTCCAATAGATTCAGAGCTCTGCGGTCGAGTACGTCAAGTAGGTAGCCTGACGGCTGCGAATTGTCATAGCCTGCAGTGGC
>NZ_MAYS01000030.1 GCF_001756855.1 Candidatus Erwinia dacicola
CAGGCACCGGCTCTGGATAAGTTTGCCTGAAAAATGGCTTTCAGATGAAAAATATAGCAAAAATGGCTTTTTTACGCATTATCATGTAACAGACCTGACGCAATAAGCCCCTTCCTCACCACAGCTAACGGTTAGGAAACCCCAAAAGGGTCGATTCAGTTTCCTAACCATGAACGGTCAGTGCCATCAAGGTGCTGGCTGCTGTAAACAATGCAATTATCCAGCCCATCGTCCATGGCGTGCCATCACTGAACAGAGCGAGAAGCAGTGAAGAGATGATGCCACTTCCATATTGTAATGCCCCCATTAGCGCTGATGCGGAGCCAGCCACATTAGGTACTGCGTCTAATGCGCAAGCCGTTGATGTCGCCGCGATGATGCCATTCATAGAGAAGTATACGAACACAGCGCCGACAATCATGGTAATTCCACCAACGTCTAGGCTTGTTGTGACCGCCAGCATGATTGCCGCAATAGTGGCGATGAATACGGCATTCTTGAGCAACGCTTCCAGTGGATAGCGGTGAACCAGACGTCTGTTGACCATGCTCACCGCCATCAGTCCAACAATGTTTACTGCAAACAGCCAACCGTAATGCTGCGGGTCAACGCCGAAGTACGTGATGTACACAAACGGAGAACCAGTGATAAAGGCGTAGGCTGCAACGTAGTAGAACGTCAGGCACAAAGTAAATCGCATGTATCTGGCGTTGGTGAGCAAGGCATAGTAGTTGTGAAAGGCTCTGGTTACGGAGGCTTGCGAGCGTTTTTCAGCAGGTAATGTCTCCGGCAACCAGAATAAAGACATCAGCATTAATGTTCCGATAATCGCCAGCAGCCAGAAAATGGCATGCCACGAGGTGACTTTAATCATCTGCCCGCCGATTAGGGGCCCGGCAATCGGCGCGATGGCCATGATTATCATCAGTGTCGAAAGCATTTGTGCTGCACGAGTGCGGCTAAACAGGTCACGGATCATTGCTCGAGCCAGCATCGGCCCGGTACAGGCACCTAATGCCTGAAAAACACGCCAGAAGACAATTTGCTCGATATTTGTTGATAATGCGCAGCCCACCGAGCCGATGATGAATAGACCTAAACCGATAAACAGCGGCAGACGACGCCCATAACGATCACTAATAGGCCCCCAAATCAGTTGTGCAATGCAAAAGCCGATAAGGAAGCCTGTGATTGTCAACTCTGCATCACCCTGCAAATCTTTTGCCATCATGGGCATAGCAGGAAGATAGATGTCGGTTGATAAAGAGGTAACAGCCATCAGGGCGCTGAGAATGAGCAAAAATGATAGACCGTGTTTTGTAGCCGTCGGAGTCTGCTTTTGGAAATTAATAGTGGACATGTTAACCCTTAAAAGAGGTGGGAATAATCACATTTTAATGGATTTAAAGTCGACCGTCCTGCCGTACGTTGCTATAGATGCCATCCGCCCAGAGGTAGACATAACGTGCTTCATTCAGGTCTCTTTGCGTCCATGAACTGTGCTGGTAGAGTCTTGGGACGTGGTGTAAATTCGGCAGGATGGTTAGCTTGATTATTACTGTCTGTGGGATAGGGACCATGAATCATACTCATCAATCAATGAAATATGATGATTAAAGTAAATAAATTAAGATTAACTTTTTTCATCGGAATACTCAATGCGAATATCTCTTTTACCATAACTCAAATAAGAGTTATGGTCAAATTTGGTGTATGGAGCCATCAGGCTACGTTCCGGTCTGATGCTTCCTCTTCCACCTGTTTGCTGTTTTTGAACGGCAGGTTGTTGACCACCAGAGTCAACAGCTCGAAACCCTTAAGTCGATTCCAGTTCTTTTGTGCTG
>NZ_MAYS01000031.1 GCF_001756855.1 Candidatus Erwinia dacicola
CTGCGTTTTGCCGGTGCCATGGTGGGCGTTCACGCCACCAAAATGCTCTCTGACAGGCTGCATCGGATGGCGAAAAAACGATGGCTTCAGGTACCGGCTCTGGATAAGTTCGCCTGAAAAATGGCTTTCAGATGAGAAACACAGCAAAAACGGCTTTTTTACGCATTATCATGCGACAGACCTGAGCAATAAACCCCTTCATCACCACAGCTCACGTGATGAAATTCATCACTATCTGGTGAAGATTTGACGAATTTAAATTCCGGCAGGGATCTTATCGGCGACCAGCGAAAGCGCCTGCTCGACCACGTCAACGCCCGCGCCTGCTTTGTACGCATTTTCGCTCAGGTAACGCCGCCACTGGCGCGCGCCCGGGATACCTTGGAATATGCCAAGCATATGGCGGGTGACATGGCCTAGGTAGGTGCCGTTCGCCAGTTCACGTTCAATGTAAGGATACATGGCGCGCACCACGGCAACCGGGTCCACCACCGGCTGGCTGCTGCCGAAAATCTGCCGATCCACCTGCGCCAGCAGGTCGGGGTTCTGATAGGCTTCGCGCCCCATCATCACGCCGTCCAGATGCAGCAGGTGCGTTCGCGCTTCTTCCAGCGTCTTCACGCCGCCATTAATCGCCAGCGTCAGGTGCGGAAAATCGCGCTTCAGCTGATAAACGCGCGGGTAGTCGAGTGGTGGGATTTCGCGGTTCTCTTTCGAGCTGAGGCCGGAAAGCCAAGCTTTACGTGCATGGATGATAAAGGAGTCGCAGCCGCCCTGCTCTGACACCGTGCGGATAAAATCACAGAGGAATTCATAACTATCCAAGTCATCAATGCCGATGCGGGTTTTCACCGTGACCGGGATCGACACCTTGTCACGCATCGCTTTAATGCCGTCCGCCACCAGCTGGGCTTCACCCATCAGGCAGGCACCAAAGCGACCGTTCTGCACGCGGTCTGATGGGCAGCCCACGTTAAGGTTAACCTCATTGTAGCCGCGCTGTTCTGCCAGCACGGCACACTGCGCCAGCGCAGCGGGATCGCTGCCGCCCAGCTGCAGTGCAACCGGCCGCTCTTCCGGGCTGAATGCCAGATAGTCGCCTTTACCGTGGATGATCGCGCCGGTGGTCACCATTTCGGTATACAGCAGTGTCTGCCGCGTCAGCTGGCGATGAAAGTAACGGCAGTGAGGATCGGTCCAGTCAAGCATCGGTGCAACGCTAAATCGTGAAGGGCTGTATTTTGGCGCTACACCGCTGTTTACGCTACTCTTCTGCGGGTTGGCAGTTTCTTTATTTTCGTGCATTTTTTGTTTTTATATCGTATTTTTCTTTATCAGGACACCACTGAGGACACCTTAAATTTGGTGTCCTCAGTGCCTAAATCTGACATGGGCCATACTTAAGATGGCGTATTATACCATAGACAAAAGAGCGAAAGCAGATGGTACGGTTCGATACCGCTGCTCCGTTAGCATCAAGAAAGACGGTAAGAGGGTCTATAACGAAAGTAAAACCTTCACAAAGCAAGCCCATGCGAAAACATGGGGTTCTAAACGTGTAATCGAACTCGAACAGTCAGGGATACCGAATACTAACGATTTAAACAAAATAACCGTTGGAGACCTGCTAAAGCGCTATGTCCTCGATATGCTACTAGACTGCGACATAGCCGAAATCCCCCTTACAGACCTCTCAACCAGCCACGTTATCGAACACTGCCGCCAGAGAAACGGCGCTGGTGCTGGCCCTTCCACTGTTAATCACGATGTGAGTTATCTCTCTTCCGTTTTGGCGTCTGCCAAACCTGTCTACGGTATTGACTACACAACCAACCCTGCAACCGATGCAAGACCGCTACTGCTCCAGATGGGGCTGATTGGCAAATCCAAGCGCCGCAGCCGCCGCCCGGTAAGCAATGAACTGGATAGATTGCTGGCAGGGATTGAAGCCAGAAGCGATCACATCGCAGCAAAAATCCCATTCGTTGATATTCTTAACTTTTCGATCCTCAGTTGTATGAGGGTTGGCGAAGTGTGCAAAATCCGTTGGGAGGATGTGGATGAAAAATAAAGGGCCGTACTGGTCAGAGACAGAAAAGATCCGCGCAAAAAATCAGGTAACCATATGCTGGTTCCGCTGCTTGGCGATGCGTGGAGCATAGTGCAACGCCAGCCCAAAACCAGCGAGTTAATTTTCCCCTACAATTCCCGTTCCGTAACGGCGGGTTTTCAACGAGTCAGGAACGCCCTGGGTATTGAAAATTTGCGCTACCATGATCTGCGCCGCGAAGGAGCCAGCCGCTTGTTCGAAGCGGGATTCAATATTGAAGAAGTGGCTCAGGTCACCGGCCATCGTTCACTAGATGTTTTATGGCAGGTTTATACGGAGCTATACCCCAAATCTCTGCATGAAAAATTCGAATCCATTAGTAAAAAATAACCCCTATAACCCTAAAACACTTGACCTTCAATACATCAAGAGTTATCATAACTCCATCAAAACAACACAGAGAGCCGGAGGCTGGATAGCAGGGATGCAATAGCAATGATAGAAGCCGATGGGTGGTATCTGGTGAGAGTAAAAGCCAGTCATCACCAGTTCAAGCATCTAACGAAAAAGGGGCTGGTAACGGTAAAACATCCACAAAAGGACATACCGCTACCGACACTGAAAAGTATCAAGAAACAGGCGGGGCTTTAAGCCCCACCTCTTGGAGGTTTACATGTTATATCCCGTTGCTATTGATAAAGGCGATTCATCCTTCGGCGTTCGCGTACCTGATATTCCAGGCTGCTTCTCTGGCGGCGACAACTATCAGGATGCGATTGAGAGCGTACGTGAGGCTATCGACGCACATATCGAATTACTGGTGAAAGATGGCGAAGCAGTGCCGGAAGCGACCAGCGTGGAAAACTGGCTAGCCGATCCCGATTATGCAGGTGTGGTATGGGTGCTGGTTGATGTGGATGTTACCCGGTTGATGGGGAAAGCGGAAAAAATCAACGTAACACTCCCCTCTTTGCTTATCCGCCGTATCGATCAGTTTGTCGCTGCACATCCTGAATACGGAAGCCGTTCCGGCTTCCTGTCCCGCGTGGCGGCTGATAAAGTGATCGGACGAGAAAAACGTTAAGCCTCGTAAGGGGCTTTATATGGATGATAAAAGAGAATGTTGATTCGTAAATTTGGCTTTTTGCATTCTAGGGTTGGAATTCATCCATTCTAATC
>NZ_MAYS01000032.1 GCF_001756855.1 Candidatus Erwinia dacicola
CAAAAGTCTGGCACAACGCAGCGACCGGATACCTCGCTCTTAGCCTGTCGACTACCGTGAACCGTTGAGTGCGTCCGACATTAAGAGCGCCGTAGCCTTTTTTAGGATTTCGTTCTCCATTTCAAGGCGTTGTATTTTCTTCCTCGCCTCACGCAGCTCGAGCTGTTCTGGCGTCAGAGGAAGCCCGGCGGGCGTTTTCCCCTGGCGCTCAAGTCGCAGCTTATTCACCCAACGGGGGATAGCCGAATGGCTTACGTTAACTGCCTCTGCGGCCTTAACGTAGGTATAGCCGTGGTCGACAACTAACTTCGCCGCTTCGAGCTTAAATTCTGGCGTGAAATGTTTAGCCATTGGGTCACCTGTGGTGTTGGGAAGGTGAGAATATCACCTTCCGATCAGGTGGCCAGTATCAGTGTGCCACTACACCTAAGAATGCAAAATCGGTACTTGGGTGTCCATACGATATGATATTGACAACACCAGAGCACATGAGATGCTTTCTGGAATCTACTCATGGTTAAATCCTTATCAGTTATGGGGATAACAGATTCGGATTTTCCCATGAGTAGCATTATTGGCAGAGCCAACTTGTTGCTGACCACCTCCATAGGAGGGGTATTCATGCAGAGATAAAAAAGGCGCTGACCTGCGGCGCCTTGCTTTGATACAGGAAAATCAGTAAAGCTTCTTGGCGGTTTCCAGCCAGTCGCCTTTAAACGGACGCTTCATGTTCTCAATCGCGTCGATAATGTCGTGATGCACCATCTTCTCGTTCTGAATACCGACGCAGCGGCCACCGTAGCCCTGCAGCAGTAGCTCGATAGAGTAAGCGCCCATGCGGGAAGCCAGAATGCGGTCATAGGCAACCGGCGCACCGCCGCGCTGAATGTGGCCCAGCACCGTGGCACGGGTCTCGCGATTGGTCTCTTCTTCGATATATTTTGCCAGATCGTTGATATCGCAGATGTGCTCGGTAATCGCGACGATAGCGTGTTTTTTACCTTTGGCGATACCGGCTTTAATCTCGCTCACCAGTTCTTCACGGGTGTACGGATATTCCGGCAGCACGATAAACTCACAGCCACCAGCAATCGCAGCCGCCAGCGTCAGGTCACCACAGTAGCGGCCCATTACCTCAACGATAGAGATGCGCTGGTGTGATGAGGAGGTATCGCGCAGGCGGTCAATCGCTTCGACCACGGTTTCCAGCGCGGTGAAGTAGCCGATGGTATAGTCCGTACCGGCCACGTCATTGTCGATGGTGCCCGGCAGACCGATGCACGGGAAGCCCATCTCTGTCAGGCACTTGGCACCCATGTAGGAGCCGTCGCCGCCGATTACCACCAGCGCATCAATACCGCGCTTTTTCATGTTCTCAATCGCCACGGTGCGCACGTCTTCATTACGGAATTCCGGAAAACGCGCCGAACCGAGGAAAGTGCCGCCGCGGTTAATCATATCGGACACGCTATAGCGATCAAGATTGATCATGCAGTCTTCATACAAGCCCAGATAGCCGTCATAAATGCCACAAACTTCTAGTCCTTCACTGAGCGCGGCGCGAACCACACCACGGATTGCAGCGTTCATGCCTGGGGCATCACCGCCGCTTGTCAGTACACCGATTTTCTTAATCATGACAACCTCTGAACTTGTAGATGCAAATGTTAAATTCTGGACGCCGGAGCATAACGACGTACGCGAGCGAGATAAGCGACTAAATTAATGGCAATAATATATCAAACCCTGCCAGCTGAATTGATTCAGGTCAGGCAACATTCGGCTATTTTTTTTGCGTTACATCACGTTTTACGCAGTGTAGGCATGTAGGCAGTAACTATTTCATTTAAAAAGTTTTACAGCTAAAAACTTTCCTGACGCCCTTCGGGCACCACGGAGCAGGGATCCTGATGAATAATCACGTCAGAACCTAGAATTTTTTATAAGCGCCTGTTTAACTTGTTCGGCTACCTGATAAGCCGGGTACAACGGCAAGTGATCGTCCATTTCCAAATGCAGCTGAATAAAACGGGTGGGGTCAGATTGACGCGTGCCGATATCGTGGGTGCCCTGCACGCTAGGCCACGCGGCAACGATATCAATAATCGACTGATGTTCTTCCTCGAGCAGCGCCTGCACGGCTTCATAACCCATGCGCAGAGAGCGGATTCAAGTTTGAAGTGCAACGCTAAGCCGCCTGTTTTAGCTCTACAAAGACCACTGAAGGTTGCCGGAACCCAAGGCATTTCCGTGGCCTGCTATTCAGTGCTCCCTGGTACTTGCGGAGCTCGTCATCCGTCACTGCCGTCAGGTCAGTTCCTTTCGGGATAAACTGCCTCAACAACCCATTGGTGTTCTCCTTTAGCCCGCGCTGCCACGAGGCATATGGATGAGCGAAGTAGGTTTCCGCTTCCAACGCGTCAGCGACTTCCTTGTGCCGGGTAAACTCCCTGCCGTTGTCGAACGTGATTGTGTGACAGACGTCCTTATAGCCGCTCAGCATCGAGATAATAGCGGCGGCAACTTCGGCAGAGTCTTTAGAAAAAACCTTCTTCGTCAGATAAATACGGCTTTTACGTTCGACCAG